>JANYCP010000324.1 GCA_025360265.1 Gemmatimonadota bacterium | reverse complement strand
GTAATGGCGCGCGCTTCGCTCATGAAGCGGTCGACGCCGATCAGCAGCGCCACACCTTCCACCGGCACCACGTGAATTGCCGCGAGCGTGCTGGTCAGCACGATGAAGCCGGAGCCGGTCACGCCGGCAGCGCCCTTCGAGGTGACCATGAGGATTGCCATAACGCTCAGCTGCTGGCCGATCGACAGATGGACCCCGTACGCCTGCGCGATGAACAAGGTCGCCATCGAGAGGTAGATCGATGTGCCGTCGAGATTGAACGAGTAACCTGCCGGCACCACCAGCCCCACCACAGCGCGTGCGCACCCGTACTGCTCCAGCTTGTTGATCAATCTCGGTAGCGCCGCTTCGCTGGACGAGGTGCCCAGCACGATCAGGATCTCGTCGCGAATATGGCGGAGCAGCTTCCAGAGCGAGAAGCCATACGCTCGGGCAATCCCGTTGAGCACCACGAAAATGAACACCGCCATCGTGATGTAGACGCAGAGCATCAGCTTGCCGAGGGTCAGCAGCGAGCCAATGCCGAAGTTGCCGATGGTATATGCCATGGCGCCGAACGCCCCGATCGGCGCGGCGCGCATCACGATCGCCACAATTCTGAAGAAGATCACCTCGAGGTATTCAAGGCCCCGGGTCACTGGCGCAGCGACATCGCCCAGGGACGCGATGGCGACGCCGAACAGAATCGAAAAACAGACCACCTGCAGGATTTCGCCGTTGGCGAACGCGCCCACAACACTCGACGGAACGATATGGGTCAGAATCTCAACGAGTGAGATCTTGGCGGCGGCGGTGTATTGCGCTGCATCAGCCGCCGACACGCGCGACGCGTCAATGCCATCGCCAGGGCGAATGAGGTTGACCACCACCAAGCCGATGCCCAGGGCGATTGTGGTCACGACCTCGAAATACAGCAGCGCCTTGATCCCGACGCGACCGACCTTCTTGAGGTCGCTGGTGCGTGCGATGCCGAGCGAGACGGTGAGGAAGATCACCGGTGTGATGACCATCTTCACGAGGTTGATGAAAGTCTGGCCGACCGGCTGCATCGCTTTGCCGGTGGCAGGTGCAAGAACGCCCAGGAGCACACCGCAGAGAATCGCGGCGAGCACCTGGACGGTCAGATTCCTGGAAAGCCGACGGAGCATTCCCTAAGGTAAGGCTTACTGCGCGTCGCCTCCACCACCAGCCTTCTTGACCTGCACGTCGCTGCCGCCACCTGCAGCCGGCAACTTCGGCGCACCCTGCATCCCAGCGCCCGGCGATGCCGGAGTGGTTCCAGTGGCTGCCGGTATCATCCGGAGCTGCGCTGGCGTCAGCAAGGCGCGCGCGGCAGCATCGGCCGCGACGAGCATCTTCTGGATCTGCGGCGTCGCCTTCTGCAGGCGCGAGCCGAGCTGCTGATCGTCGATACCGCGGCCCTTCTGCATGATGTAATCGAACACCGGCTGCAGCGCCGAGTCAGACTGGGCGCGGAACTTCTTGCTGATCGCCTCGAGCTGGGTCACCTGATCCGCCGTGAGCGCGATCGAGTCCTTGCGCACCAGAATGGGCTGCACCGGATCCTTGCTCAGCTGCTGCAGCTTCGCCTTGATCTGGTTCGTGGTGTACGGCGGCTCCTTCGGTCCCGGAATGAATCCCATGCTGGTCGCCATCGGCGCCCGGTTTGGTCCGCCCAGCTGGTACTGCAACCCGACCTGCACCTGAAACGGCGGATAGTGGCGTGCACTGCCGTAGTTGCTCGGCTGGCCGAACAGCTGATTCACCTGATACTTGTAATTCCGCGTGACCGGATCGAACCCGGTGACGTACAACAGCTGGCCTTGTGCGTCGGTGCCAAGCGCACCGCGTCCGAGCGGCGTGTCCTCGAGACCGAACAGACGCACCAGTGCGCTGCTTGCGTTGGAGAACTGCGTGGTGAAGCGGAGGCGATCGCCGAAGCCGAACGAGCGCGGCGGCTGCCAATCGAGGCGCAGGTCGATGCGCGCCTGCCACTGCGTGCTGCAGCTGTTGATCCCGGCCACCTGGCCAAGCTGCTTCATGAGGCACTCACGAGCGTGCGCCGGTGCCGCCGCGAGCAGCGCGTTCATCTGCGCAGCAAGCGCCGGGTCGGTCGTCTTGGACGGATCCGGAATGAACGCGAGATCGTCGTTCAGGCCATCGCCGTTCACGTCGCCCGAAACCGACGGCGTGTACGGGGTGCCCGACGAGATGTTGAGGCGCGTGCTGATATTGAACCACCAGAGACGCACGCGGTTGTTGATGCTGAGTGTGTGGGTCGGCTGCGTTCCCGGCACCCACGCAACCTTGTTCGGGTCGCCGTCGATCGCGAAGCCGCCGCCACCGCCGCCGCCCGAGAACGAAACGCCGTCGCGGAACACCACGAAATTGCCGGCGCCGAATCCGCTGCCGCCAAGACCGCGCTGTTGGCGCTGGCTGTAGTTGTACACATACGTCGCCGAGAGGGTCATCTTGTTGTTCAGGATTGCCCGCGGTGGCGCGATCGTGGCCTGCGCCTGGACCGTATAGTTCTTCAGGTCCGAGATAACATTGCGCACCGCGCCGTAATCGTGATTGATGCGGTAAGCGTTTGGCGCAACCAAACCGGTACTCGGCACGATGGCGTCCGTCGGTACGTACACCTGGCGATTCGCTTCACCAGGCAGTGTGAAGTACGACGTGGTGTTGAGATTCAAGTCCTGCAAGCTCTGTCCGTTCACGCCGAGATTGTAGAACGTGTTGATGCCGAGAGTCCACTTCTTCGGCAAGCGAATGCCATCAATGCCGAGATTGGCGCGCCACGATACCGGCGTGTGGAAGCTCTTGTCGTAGACCTGGATGCTCGGGACGTTCGACGAGAACACCTGCGACCCGGTGCCGTCAAGGCAGGCGGTGGGTGCCGCTGCGGTCGCGTTGCTCCAGTTCGGAATCGGGGTGACATCACCGACACACGTCAGGATCCGGCGAGTATTTGGCAAACCCGTCTGGTCGATCAGCGACGAGACCGATCCGTTGTCGAGCGGCTGTCCGTATGCGCCGATCGTCCCGTTGACTGCCCAGCCCGGTGCAGTCGAACCACTCGGCGTGCCGAGCATTGCCATGACGAATTCCGGTGGGAGATTCCCGAGCCCACCGAGCGCAATCGGGCCACCTTGGCCGGACGGATTGCCCATGCCGCGGCGCTTTGCCGATGCCCACGAGAATCCGAGGCGCGGCGTCAGGAATGAAATGTGGGGGATCTCATCGGTACGCACGCCGAAGAGCGAGAAAGCTGTCGGGTTGTAGTCCGGGAGCGTGCCCGGGTAGGCGGCGTCGAAATGGAATCCGCCCTGGAAGTTCAGCGATTTCGACGCGGTGAACTCGTCACCGATCCAGAGCCCCAGCTGGCCGCCCTTGCTCTCGCGTTCGAAGCTCGACTGCGTGAGTGAATACGACGCCGGCTTGTTTGCGGCGAGATCCGCAAGCGTCTGGTACGTGTACGAGCCGTACTGATTCCCGGATGAATAGTTGGAACTCCAGCTGTACTGGACCTCCTGACCAAACTTCAGGCGATGCTTGCCGTTGCTCGTCACCCAGGAGAACTCGTTCTGGGTATCCCAATCGTGATTGGTGCCCCGATTGATTCCGGCGCCACCACCGAACCGAACGCTGCTCAGCCCGGTGTGTCCGTCCTCGAAGACGGTGCCGATTCGCACGCTACCGCTCGGCATGTTGAGGAACGCTGAACCCTCGTTATGTCCGAAGTTCAGTGCTGTGGAGAATTCGTCCAGGAAGCCATGGACGTATCCGGTCACGCGTGCTGACAGGAAATGGAAATAACCGTCCGACTGATTGCCGAGCGACGGGTACGAAAACGGTGCACGCCCGGGTGAGCCATTGGTATTCCACGAGCCGCTGTGCGAAAAGCGCACCGACGTCGTGGCGTTTGGTGTCCAGTCGAGCACCTCGCTGCTGCCGGTGTTCCGGCCTAGCTGGTTCGGCGAGAAATTCTGCGCCGACAGCGGCACGCCGAGTCGCGTCAGGACCTGCGAAATCGCACTGACGGTGTCGAGCACCACGCCGAATTGCGACAGGATTGGCTGCTGCGGGTCGAGCAGGGAATAGATATCGGTCTGGTTGTCCCGGAGATTCCACGACGCCTGGTAATGGAGGCGTTTCTTGATGATGGGGCCGCCGGCCGTGCCGCTCATCGAGCCGACACGAGGAATCTGATTCGGTGACACTGGATCGTTCCAGGCAAGGTGGTGATCGGCGAACGATCCACGGGCCGTCAACGCGAAGAGATCGGTGCCGCCGCGGAACGTGCTCGCGGTCTGTCCACCGGAGAAACCGCTGATGCGCGGGTCGGCGGAGGTGGTGATCACCCGGGAACTCTGCAGCGCATCGGGGGGCAGGTTGTTGCCGCCGAACTTCATGCCGTCAATTGTGCCGTTGTTGGCGTTCTGTCCCGAGCCAAGGACTGAGTAGCCGGTGTCGCCAAGGGCGAGGATACCCGGGATCTGTCCCGCGAGCGCGATGAGATCGCTCGGATCGAGCGAGAACAGCGCGCCGGCGAGCAGGTTTTGCTCGAACCCGCCGATCGACGCTTCATCGCCCTTCGGCATCGCCTTCCGGCTCGCCACCGTGATGGTATCGAGTTCGAATGCGATCTCGCGGAGGACAACGTCGGCGGTCAGCACGCTGCTCAA
>JANYCP010000264.1 GCA_025360265.1 Gemmatimonadota bacterium | reverse complement strand
CGTCGCAGCGGCGGTTACAGCTATGGCCACGTGATCCCGGGGCCAATCGGCGCGATTCTCGCGCCGTCCGTGAGTCTTGAGCAACACAAGTCACTCCCCTTTGCGTCTACCCTTTGCGGCTCGTGCGGTGATGTCTGTCCGGTGCGCATTGATATTCCGGGGCAGCTTCTCGCCTGGCGCGGACGAATCGCTCGCACCGGCAGGCTGTCGCCGACCTATCGCTCTGGCGTGCGGTTCCTCGGCCAGGCACTCGGCAACGCAGATCGTTTCGCGAACGCTGGACGCCGTTTGCGGTGGGCGTTGCGCGCCATTCCCTGGTTGCTTCGCGGTCGGTGGAATCCGTGGACCCGGGTTGGTCGATCACTCCCAAATCCTCCGGCAGAATCATTTCGTGAGTGGGCCAAACGAACCGGTCGCACGTCGTGAACGCGCGCGTCGAGATCCTTGCGGCGATTCGTCGCGCAGCGGTTCCAGTGTCACCGCCGACGCCCTCCGCCGCGCGACAACCGATAGCGGGCCCGCTGCTCGACCGCTTCCTGGTCGCACTACAGCAAGTCGGCGGACAAGGAGTCGTGCGCGGTAGCGACGAGTCGCTTCACGATCTTGCGACCAGTCTGTCGCAACCGGGTACCGCCAGCACGATCATTCGGGGCCGCTTCGCCGTCGCGGAAAACGGCGCGGTCTATGTTGATGCGGCAGACCTCGGCGCACGGACGGACGTCGTCGCCGCAGAACAGTTGATCGTCGTCGTGCCTGTTGCAGCGATCGTTGCAACGATGCATGAGGCGGTCCGGCGGATCCCGGGCGATTCACGATGCGGCTGGTTCCTGAGTGGCCCGTCAAAGACCGCGGACATCGAGCAGTCGCTGGTCATCGGCGCACAGGGTGCACGCACCCTGCATGTGATTCTCGAATGATCGGTGCGTGGTGATTCGCGACCTTGTCTCGCCGTGGCTTACTGCCGTCGACGCAACCGACACAACTCGGGCGCGTGGCGCATTTCGCGCCCGCCACGCTGTAATGCTCGAATCGCTTCGGCTGGCGCGCGCGCCGGTGCTGGAATCGTTCCCGCTCGCGACCGACAGCAAGCTGTTGCATCGACTTGGCCTGCGCGCCGCAGACCCCGAAACACAACAGCGTCTGCGTGACGCCATCGAACGCGCCGCAGCCCTCGGCGCCGATCGATGCGACACAATCACACTTCTCGCCGACGGCGGCTCGGGCCCTGCCAGCGAACCGTTGCTGCGTCCTGAACCGCAGGTTGTGCTGTTTGTCGAGATCGCCGCGAATGTGAATGAGCTGATCATTGCGATGGCAGGGGCGATTGCAGCACTCACCCGCTGGTCGGGTTCGGGTGCTGTCGTACATGATCGGTGGGAGGCCGCCCGCACCGTGCCATTGCGCGAGTGGATCTACACCGAGGGTCTGGGGCTGCACCTCGCCGCGGCGTTGCTTCCGGACCTGTCCCCCTATCAACTGCTCGGCATCCATCACGCGGCGTTCACCCGACTTCGCGAGCGGGAAAAAATCTTCCGCACACTGCTCGACGCGGACCTGGATGAGCGCGGAATCGGATTGCCACTGCGGTGGCTTACGCCGGATGCACCGCTCGGGCCGCGCACCGTGGGCGATGTGGTGCTGCCGCCTGCGGCGGGGCGGTACCTCGCCTGGCGAATGACTGCGGAACGCGTGGAGCGAGTGGGTTTGCGGGAGGCGTTGAGGGCGGAGAGTTAGCAGGCAGGGGCGGGGAGCGGGGGCTCCCCGCCCCTGCCTGCTATTCCGCCGGCGGCCAGTTCGTCTTGTGCGTCCCATCACAGATCGGCCACTTCTGCGAGAGGCCGCAACCGCAGAGCGAAATGCGCCGCGGATCTTTCCGTTCCGGCAGCGGCATCGCGACGCCGTCCTTGTCGACCAGCTTCCAGTCCCCGTCGACCCGGTACGGTCCGCGCGCCGGAGTCGTCGCGCGGATCGTTACCAAGGCGTGCGGATGTTCATCAGACATCAGGTTTTCCGTTTTGAAATTGTCATCGCTGGAACGACCGGCTTCGCCTTCATCCGCTCCTTCACCACGAGCCACTGCTGCGGAATCGACGCCAGGTTCTGGATCGTGTAGTACAGGTTCAGGCCCGACGCGAACCGGCCGAAGAAGATCAGCATGATCGCCGGCATCATGTAGGTCATCATTTTGGTCTGCGGATTGGGCGGCAGCCCCATCTGGCCAATCTTCGATACCACGAACATCGACCCGGCCATCAGCACCGGAATGATGTAAAGCGGATCGGCGCGGGCGAGGTCGGGAAGCCACAGAAACGTCTGGCCGCGCACTTCAATGGTGTACGCCAGGACGAAGAACACCGCGACCAGCAACGGATACGGCAGCAGCATCGGCCAACAGCCGCCAAATGGATTGACGTTGTGTTCCTTGTACAGCTTGAATGTTTCCGCCTGCAGCTGTTGCGGGTTGTCCTTGTAACGATCCTGCAGGGCGGTGATCAGCGGTTGCACCGTCTGCATGCGACCCATGGAGCGCAGCGCAATGCGATTCAGTGGCCACGTCAGGATCCGCACCATGATGCCGAACATCACGATTACCAAGCCGTAGCCCAGGCCCAGTGCGGTGTGCATCCAGACGAAGATCGAACGAATCACCACGGCAATCGGTCGGATAACTGGCCGTAGCCAGGCCCACCCGTACGGATTGACGTCGTCGAAATCGCGACCCATGTGGCTCAGGCGATCGTATTCCATCGGGCCGAGGTACATGCTCCAGTGGAACGAGCCTTCGGCCGGCACTGCCAGTGACGCCGCCACTTGCGCGCGCGTCACGGTGCTTTGCGTGTCGGCAGCGAACGCCTGCACGCCGCCGATGTTTCCCTTGACCGTGTTGCCAGTCGAGTCGTAGGAGAAGAGGCCGGCGACGAAATACTTCGACTTCACCGCCACCCACTCGAACGGACCGCTGATCGGCGTCATGGTGCGCGGCTTGAGTTTGCCGAACAACGTGACGTTGGTCTTCTCCTGTTTGGTGACGATCCCGCTGGAGATCGCGTTGTCCGACGCGCTGGCCTCAGTCTGCCGGAAGCCGTTGCCAAGTGAGATCAGCAGTGTGCCGCCCACCGGGCTGAGTCCGCTGATCTTGCCGAAGGAGGTGATGCGATAATCGGTCGGCGAAAACGTGTAGATCATGTCGATCGCGTAGCCACCCGATGTGCCGCGCAACGTCAACGTTGCCGAATCCTTCGTCACATCCAGCGAGTCGGCGCTGGCGGTGAAGGCGACCTGTTCGAGGTGGAGCGTGTCCTTGCCGGCGATCAGGACGCCGCCGAGAAGCCCGTCTGCGGCTGGCATGAGTTCGAGTGTGTCGCGGTGTTCGCTGTCGACCAGCGTGACATAATGCAGGAACCTTGTCGAAACGATGCGACCGCCGTGCGTCGAGATCGCGTACCGATACAACGACGACCGCACAATCACGGTGTCTTCGGGAGCGACTGGCTGAGCCAAACCCGCGCCAGCCAGGGCCGCGGTACCGACCGGGGCCACAACGGGTGTGGCTGCAACGGTGCTGCTATCGACAGCCGCCGAGACGATCAACGGCTTTGGTGGCGGCTGATTGCGCTTCAACAGGTACGTGGGCAGGAACGCGATCACCATGATCAGCGCCAGTGCCATTAGCAGTTTTCGATCGTTCACGACACGCTCACGAGATCATGGAACGGGGTCATAACCGCCTGGATTCCAGGGATGGCAGCGCACGATGCGCCGAATCGCCAACCAGCTGCCGCGCAACGCGCCGTGGCGCTGAACTGCTTCAAGGGCATACTGCGAACACGATGGAGCAAACCGGCAAGACGGTGGCAGCAGCGGCGAAATGAAGCGCTGGTACCCCCGCACGAGAAGGACGACGCCCCGGGCCGGGTACGACGCCACCCCATACCCCATGCCCCACGCCCCACGCCCCATCTCACCCCACCGCCGCCTTGCACCAGGCGGTCAGGTCACCCCGCAACTCCTCAAACGACGCCACATACGCCTTCCGGTTGGTCCGCACCACCACGTCCCATGCTGGCAACTGCTGCTGCAGCTCCCGCCGCCAGACCTCTTTGACCCGGCGTCGCAGTCGATTGCGCCCGACGCCGGTTTCCTGTGCCTTGGCCACGACCAGACCGAGGCGGGGGAAGCCCGTCTCATTGCTGGTCCAGAAGATGTCGAAATGGGGCCGGCGCAGACGGTGTCCTGTGGTCAGTACGCGGCGAACTTCGGTGGCGCGGGCGAGCCGGCGCGAGCGCGGAAAGCGCTCGCTGCCGTCAGACGCGTGCGTGCTTCGAACCGATGGAAACGGTGAGGCGCTTCCGCCCCTTCTTCCGGCGGCGCGACAACACGGCGCGACCCCAGCGGTCGGCCATGCGCAAGCGGAAACCATGCTTGGCAATTCGACGCTTATTACGCGGCCTGTATGTTGGCATCATCGCGGTCTACTCCTTCCAATCGAGCCGGGCAACCTACTGGCGCCGCACCGAAAATGCAACCGTTTGACTTTTCCACATTCGGGCCGTAGAATGGCCGTCCCTTAACACGTCGCCTCACACTGCACCCATAAAACTGAAACGATGCCCTTGTCAGCCAAAGATCTGTGGAAACGTGTTCTCGAGGGCGCGAAGCGCGACATCCCCGAGCCGATGATCCAGACCTGGCTGTCGAGTAACGTCCCGCTTTCATACGAGAGCGGCACGCTTGTCGTTACGACGCCTGACGATTTCGCCAAGAAGTGGAACGAAGAAAAATACGGATCCGCGCTCACCGCTGTTGCGACGGAAGCCGCGGGTGAGCCAGTTGAAGTTTCGTTCCAGGTGGCCGCCGACCGACAGAAGCGCCCGCAGATGGATCTCTTCGTGCCGCAGGCCGCCGCCACCGATCAGCCTGCCGGTGGGCCGTCGAGCGGCAACTCAAGCGCAGAGCCGCTCAGCGGTCGCTACAACTTCGCGTCGTTTGTCATCGGAAAGTCGAACGAACTCGCCGCAGCCGCAGCCCACGCCGTCGCCGAGGCGCCCGGCAAGGCTTACAACCCGTTCTTCATCTACGGCGCAACCGGCCTCGGTAAGACTCACCTGATGCAGGCGATTGCGCACGAGGCGTCGTTCAAGACGCCCGGCATGCGCGTGCTGTACATCAGCGCCGAAAAGTTCATGAACGAAGTGATCGAAGGAATCCGCGATCGCACCATGTCGGATCTCCGCAAGCGCTATCGCTTCGATGTCGATCTCTTCCTGGTGGATGACGTCCACTTCATTGAGCGCGGCGAAACGGTACAGGAAGAGTTCTTTCACACCTTCAACGCGCTGCACGGTGCCGGCAAGCAGATCGTGCTCACGTCCGATCGTCCGCCGACGGAAATGCCCGGCCTTGAGGCGCGGCTGGTGTCCCGCTTCCAGTCGGGAATGGTTGCCGACATTACCCAGCCCGACCTCGAGCACCGCGTGGCGATCCTGCGGACCAAGCAGGAGCAGGATCACCTCCAGACCGTAGTCCCCGACGACGTCCTCCAGTTCATTGCCGAGAATGTCCGGTCGAACGTCCGCGAGCTTGAGGGGTGCATCATCAAGTTGCTGCTCTTCGCGTCGCTGCGGCACCGGGAAATTTCGATTGAGCTGGCCCGTGAGGCGCTGGCCGACAAGATTCGCCGGAGCAGCGAGGGTGAGGCCAAGAGCGATGCCCTGCCGACGATCGAGAAGGTCCAGGAAGTCGTCGCG
>JANYCP010000228.1 GCA_025360265.1 Gemmatimonadota bacterium | reverse complement strand
CCAATCCGCCCGCGATCACCATGATCGCGAGGACGATTGCCATTTCGACCAGGGTAAACCCGCGGCGTGCGTGCCTCACTTGAACGATGTCGAGTTGATGCCGTAGATCGCCTGCAGCAGCGACAGCGCAACGAACGCGACAATGGCACCGAACACCACGATCATCGCCGGCTCGGCGAGCGTCGCGAGACGTTGCGTCGCACGTTCGGTGCGTTCCTCGAAAATCTCCGCGGCCTTGAGGAGGAAGATCCGCACCTCGCCGGCGTCCTCGCCGACACCAATGAGCTGTGACAGCAGCGGCGGGAAGAGCTTACCTTCTGCCACCGCGGCTCGGAGTGACGATCCCTCGCGCACCCGGGTCCGGATGCGAATGGCGTCGTCGCGCGCAATCGGATCATCGAGCGATTCCACCGTATCATCGAGTGCCAGGAGCAACGGTGCGCCACCACCGAGCAGCACACCAATCAATCGGGCGAATCGCGCTGCGATGGCGTACTGACGCAGCGTGCGGACCGCCGGAATCGCCAGCAACGCACGTGACCAGGCGCGCTTGCCTTCCTCTGTGGTGCGGATCCATGTCGCCACGATCGCACCGCCCGCGGGAATGAGCGCCAGGAATGGCCAGAAGCGTCGCATGCCGTTTGAAATTGAAAGCATCAGCGCGGTCGACGCCGGCAGTTTGGCACCGCTTCCTTCGAGCAGCGTGACGAAGCGCGGCAGCACGAAGAGCATCAGCACCAGCACGGCGGTGGTACCTGCCGTTGCCAGAATCAGCGGGTAGATCGCCGCCGACGTGATGCGACCTCGCATCAATTCATCGCGCTCAAGTTGGGTGGCGAGCCGCGCGAATGCTGCGTCGAGATCACCGCTGCGCTCGCCGGCGCGGACCAGCCCGATATACAGGGGAGAGAAGAGCGACGGATGGCTCGAGAGCGCGGTCGACATCGTGTCGCCACGTTCGACCCGTTCACGCACATCCTGGATGGCCGCCTTGACCTCGCCTTCCGTCACGCCGGAGGCCGCGTCGAGCGCCCTGGCCAGCGGCATGCCAACCGGGAGCAGGGCCGCGAGCGCCCGGGTCACTTCGAGGACATCGCGGCGGCGGCCGAACTTGAAGAACCCGCTACCGCCGGCTGCCTCTTTCGCCGTCGCCTCAGCCACCGTGAGGACCAGGAGCCCGCGCTCTTCGAGCGTCCGCGTGAGCGCGGCCGAGCTCGTGGCGGTTGCAACGCCACGCGTGCGTTTCCCGCCGCCGTCGACGGCCTGGTATCCGAAGGTTGGCACGCTACGCCCGGGCTGCGGCTACTGCCAGCTTGTGATGTCGGCGTCCTCGCCGGTACCACCAAGCTTGCCGTCGGCGCCAAACGAAAACAGGTCGTACCCGTTCAGATTGACCGTGCCCGGCGAGAGGTAGATGTACGGCACGTTCCACGGATCCATCGGGACGGCCTTGCGCAGGTAGGGACCGCCCCAATTGACCGGCGTGTCCACCGTCGGGATCTCGTTGAGCGCGCTAAGTCCTTGCTGTGTCGTGGGATAGTGGCCTGTGTTGAGGCGGTAGGCATCGAGCGCAGATCCAAGCATTTCGATCTGTGACTTGGCCGTGGCCGACTTGGCGGCACCGACGTGCTGGAAAATTCTCGGCCCCACCAGCGCGGCGAGAATACCGATGACGGTGATGACCACCACGATTTCGATCAGGGTAAAGCCGCGTGTCCGCCGGGCGAGCGGGCGGAGGGGGAGGTCGAATCGACGCATGTTGCTGTCCCAGTTGATGTTGGCTCGCAGATCGGTGGTGCGTCCGCGCGATCCTAAGAACTACGGGCTTCGGCGAGGCAAGGTTGACGCGATACAGGATGAACCCCAGCCCCAGCCTTCGCAAGGAGGATGCGCCAGCCGTACCGTTTGTCGCTGATCCCGCGAGTCGACGCTATGCTTAGAAATGCCCCTCAACCAGTGCAGGAATCCCAACATGTCATCGTTTTTCAGGTACGTCCGCCTCTTCGCCATTGCCCCGATCCTCCTGACCACGGTGCCGATCCGCCCAGTGGCGCGCGACCCCATCCCGGCGCGCCTGATATCCGGTCTGGTCTGGCGCAACATCGGCCCGTTCCGGGGCGGCCGCGTTTCGGCCGTGACTGGCGTCATCGGTGAGCCTGGCACCTTCTACATCGGACTGCCGCTCGGCGGTGTCTGGAAGACCACGAGCGCCGGGACCACGTGGTATCCGATCATGGACGACGTGAAGGAAGCGTCCTCGGTAGGTGCGGTGCAGGTTGCGCCGTCCGATCCGAACATCGTCTACGCCGGGATGGGCGACCTGATCACCGGTGGCGGAATCAATGAAGGCAATGGGATGTACAAGTCGGCCGACGCCGGGAAGACCTGGCAACATCTCGGCCTCGACGACACCAAGCAGATCCCGTCGATCCTCGTCGATCCCAAGGACCCGAATCTTGTACTCGTTGCGGCACAAGGGAACGTGCACACGTTCACGCCGATGCGCGGCGTCTTCCGTAGCACCGACGGCGGCAAGAACTGGACGAAGACGCTCTATGTCGACAGCATCACCGGCGCCCAGGAAATCGCCTGGGCGTATGACAATCCGAAGGTGATGCTTGCAGTCACCGTGGCCCATTACAACAATCCGCTCGCGGCCGGACGCGGCGCAGGCGCTGCTGCCCCGGGCGGAGCTGCGGCGGTGTCGCGCACCAAGCTGTTCAAGTCGATCGATGAGGGCGTGACCTGGAAGGAAATCACAGGGAACGGGCTGCCCGCGACTGGCTTCACCAACCGTACGTCTATCGCCGTGGCGATGAACTCCAACTCGCAACGCATGTACCTCATCGGCAACTTCGGACTCTACCGGTCGGACAATGGCGGCGACACCTGGCGCCAGATGGCGCCGAACGATCAGCGAATCCGGAACGCTCAGAACGGCTACAACTGCGGCGTGTACGTCGACCCGAAGAATCCAGACATCGTGTATACGATCAATACATCGAGCTTCAAGTCCACCGACGGCGGCAACACCTTCACCGGCCTCAAGGGCGCACCCGGCGGCGACGATCCGCAACAGATGTGGATCGATCCCACC
>JANYCP010000221.1 GCA_025360265.1 Gemmatimonadota bacterium | reverse complement strand
GCGACACCAGGCACCGCATTGCTCGTGGCGCTTCCCGGAGGTGATACCGGTCTGGCGTCCGAACAGGTCGATCAGGCATTGGTGCTGCTGCTCGTCACGCTCACCGGTATTGCCGCGTCGATGGTGGTGGCTGGCGTGATGGCGCGTTCGCTCGGCGGCCCCATCGAAACGCTGCGACGCACTGCCGTGGCGATTGGTCGCCATGAACCACCGCCAATGGCGACTGATGTGCCGGCGGAATTTGTGCCGGTTTTCGGTGCCATCGCCCAGATGGAACGTGATCTTCGCGCGACCGAAGCGGAGCTGCAAGCGGGGCGTACCCGAACCGCAGCCATTCTCTCGACGGTGGCAACCGGTGTCATCGGTGCCGACGCAACCGGTACCGTGATTCACGTGAATCCACGTGCCACCGAATTGCTCGGGCGGGAGATCGCTCTCGGCGGCAATCTCGCGTCGCAGTTACCGGGCGGATGGCAGCGCGTCGTCGAAGGGATCGACCGCCTGCTGGGCGATGCCACACGAACGTCCGAGAGTCGCGAGCTGCAAAATGGCGAACAGCGATTTGCTGTCACGCTCGCGCCGTTGGGCGATGGTGGATTGGTGCTGGCGATCACCGACATCACCGAAGCGTCACGCGCGGCACGCGTGTTGGCCTGGGGCGAGATGGCGCGCCAGGTCGCCCATGAAATCAAGAATCCGCTGACACCAATGCGCCTCGGGCTCCAGCACCTCCGTCGCGTGCGCAAGGACAATCCCCCCGAGTTTGCGCAACTTGTCGATGACACCGCTGAGCGACTGCTCACCGAGATCGAGCGCCTCGATCGCATCGCACGATCATTTGCCCGGTATGGCGCGCCACCGGAACGCGCCGCGCCACTTGAGGCGATCAACCTGCAGGCGATCACCCAGGAGATCTCCTCGCTATTCGCCCTCGGCACCGAGCGACTCCAGATCACGGTGACTGGCGAAGCGGTAGCGCCGGTAGCCGCGCGTCGCGAGGAACTGGTGCAAGTCATCCTGAATCTGCTGGACAATTCCCGTCAGGCCGGGGCATCCGCCGTGCAATTGCAGCTCGGCGCGGAAATGTTGCGTGTGGAGGATGATGGCAAGGGAATCCCGACCGACCAGCTCGGCCAGATATTTGATCCGTCGTTTTCCACCAATACCAGTGGCACCGGGCTCGGACTCGCTATCGTCAGGCGGCTAGTGGAGGGATGGGGGGCGACGATTGCAGTGGAGAGCGGGGCGGGGGCCGGTGCAGTATTTACCATCCGGTTCAACCCGCCGGGTCCCGCTCACGTACCAGTTCCGAGCCTGTGAACGCCACATCCGGTGCGTCCCCATGGGAAAACCCATCCAGCGGAGTTCGCCTTATGAAGACACGTTACGCGTTGCTCGCGATGATGTTCGTTGCTGCTATTCCATTGAGCGCCCAAGGCGGCGGCGGTGGACGGCGTAACGGTGGTGGCGGCGGCGCTGCGATGAACATCGACAACCTGACGACCACGTACAAGCTGACGGCTGACCAGAAGACCGCCGCCGAGGCACTGATCAAGACGTACACAACGGCCACGCAGGCGACGCAAGCGTGGATGCGGTCGGAAGCCCAGGCAGGTGGGGCGCAAAATGCCGACTCGCTCAAGAAGATCACCGATGCGCGCGCGACATTTGACAGCGGGTTCAAGGCGTTGCTGACTGCGCCACAGGCTCAGGTGTACGACTCAGTCCAGAAAGCACAGCCGGTCCGACGTCGTGGTGGTGGTGGCGCGATCTAGGCTGTATCGGACCGCGATCATCGCGGTCCTGATCGCCGGGTGTCGAATTGGTCCCAAAACCGATTCAACATCCGGCGGTGCTGCGCCCGGTACGCTCGGCATGGCCGCACCTGGCCAGTTCTCAGATCTCGCGCCCGGCGATACCGCCGGCGTAATCACCATGATGCGCCAGACGATGCGGAGCATTGACGCTGGACTCGACTCGATGATGCGCCGCGATACGACGCTCGCACCGGGCGCTGATTCCACAGCCCATCATCTTACCGTCTGGCTGCAGGAAGGCGTGCCGCGCAAGCTCGTCATCATCGATTCCACTGGGCACGGACAGAACAACACCGAGACGGCAGCGTGGTTCATGGGCGGCGACCTTGCCGTGCTGCTGCAGATGACCGACGCGTACGCGTTCGATGGCGACAGGATTGTGCTGTGGACCGACGAAGCGCTGCAGCCGCGCGTTGATGCCGCCGCGGACGTGACCAGGGCCCGCCAGGCGGCGCTGGTCGAGAATGTTCGAACGTGGATGGCGATGTTGGCGATCAAGCTGCCGTAGAAAGCGAAACGGAGAAAAACAGAAAAAGAGAGAAAGTCAGCCCTGTTCCCGCGTTTTGCTGTTCCCCGCCGCGCGACGATACTGCGCCGCCAAGTCGCTTACTAACTCCTCTTCACATTCTCACTTTTTCTCATTTTCTCTTTTTCTCATTCTGGATCCCCATGTTATCCCGCATTCGCTCTGCCACCGTCCTCGGCGTCGAGGCGCTCGCCGTCGATGTCGAAGTAGATATCACCAATGGCCTGCCATCGTTCACCACGGTGGGCTTGCCTGTTGGCGCAGTGAAAGAAGGACGTGAGCGCGTTGCCGCCGCGCTCGGCAACACCGGTTACCAGTTGCCGCTGCGACGGATCACCGTGAATCTTGCTCCCGCCGATGTGCAGAAGCGGGGTAGTGCGTTCGACTTGCCGGTTGCTATTGGAATTCTCGCAGCCAGCGGCCAGATCCCCGATGATCGATTGTCGAAAACGCTCTTTCTCGGTGAGCTCGGACTGGAGGGCGATCTCCGGCCGATCCGCGGTGCGCTGCCGATTGCGCTTGCCGCGCGCGCCATGGGATGTGAGGAGCTGATCCTGCCCGAGGCAAACGTCGCTGAGGCAGCGGTGGTCGCTGGCATCGAGGTTCGCGGTGCGGCCACGCTGATGGCGGTATGTCAGCACCTCTCCGCCGTGACGGAACTCATCGCCGTGCGCACTGATGGCAGCGCGTTGATGCGAGAGCGACCTGCGGGAGACGTCGACTTTTCGGATGTGAAAGCGCAGTCAGCGGCGAAACGTGCGTTGGAGGTCGCGGCAGCGGGCGCGCACAACGTGTTGCTCATTGGCCCGCCGGGCGCGGGTAAGACAATGTTGGCGCGACGACTTCCGAGCATTCTGCCGTCGCTGACGCTCGCCGAAGCTCTCGATGTGACCCGGATACATAGCGTGGCGGGACTGTTGCCCGCAGGGCAGGCGCTGGTCTCGCGTCGACCATTCCGCGCACCACATCACACCGTGAGCTATGCGGGACTTATTGGCGGTGGTTCGATCCCGCGGCCGGGTGAAGTGTCGCTGGCGCATCACGGCGTGCTGTTTCTCGATGAAGTGGCAGAATTGCCGAGCAATGTGCTGGAGGTATTGCGGCAACCGCTTGAGGATGGTCACGTCACGATCTCCCGGGCGGCGATGACACTCGCGTATCCCGCGCGATTTCTCCTGATCGCCAGCATGAATCCCTGTCCGTGCGGGTTTCTCGGAGACGTCGCGCGTCAATGTATCTGTTCGCCGATGGCGGTGCAGAAGTACCGAGCCAAGATCTCCGGGCCGCTGCTCGATCGGGTGGATATTCATCTCAACGTACCGCCAGTCGCGTACGACGATCTTGCGGCGCGGGCCCCCGCCGAATCGAGTGAATCCGTGCGTGCACGAGTGGAGGCAGCCCGCGATCGGCAACTGCATCGCTTCCGTCAGGCCCCTGGTATCTACGCCAACGCGCATATGGGGCCGCGAGAACTGGGGCGCTATGTGAAGATCGATTCCGCGACAGAGGCGGTGCTCAAGACGGCGATCGTGAAACTGGGGCTATCGGCGCGGGCGTATCACCGGGTGCTCAAACTGGCGCGCACGTTGGCAGACCTGGAGGGGGC
>JANYCP010000192.1 GCA_025360265.1 Gemmatimonadota bacterium | reverse complement strand
CGGCCCCGGCAGCAAGCTGTTGCTGGTGCTGCCGTCGCTCGAGTCGGCAACGATGGTATCGGCGGCGGAGCATGACGTGTCGGCCAAGCGCGGAGGGACCGCCGCCGGCGACTGGTGTGTCACGTCGCACGCGCGGGGAATGGTCACGATCGAGGGTGTGCCGTACAAACATTACACGAAGGATGAGCTGCGTGATACACTCACCGCGCTCGGTTTCAAGGTCTCTCGAATTCGGAAGGTGGAGTACAGCTGGAGCAGTCAGGATGTGCGGCCGGGGACGAAGTTCCGCGGGAAGCTGCCGTGGGATTGGATTGCGGTCGCGCGGAAGAATCCCTCGTCCTGACGCTGAGCGAAGCGAAGGGGAGGGACCTCCAGACTCACTGCCGCGCGGAGCCTGAAGGTCCCTCGCTACGCTCAGGACGAGGGTGTAGCTAGCGCCCGATCTTCCGCACCTTGCCGATATTCCGCAGATGCTCCGCCATCGTGTTCGCGAACAAGCTGTTTCCGTCCGGCCCGGCCACGAAATACAGATACGTCACCTTGGCGGGCGACAGCACCGCCTCGATCGCTTCACGTGACGGATTGCCGATCGGTCCCGGCGGCAGCCCGGTGTGTTTGTAGGTGTTCCACGGCGAGTCGAAGAGGTAGTCCTTGTTGTAGAGGCGCGGCTTCCGCTCGCCGTCGCGCATGAGGTAGCCGTACTGGATCGTCGGATCGGCCTGAAGCGCCATGCCGATTTTCATGCGGTTGCGGTACACCGCTGCAATGATCGGGCGTTCAGCGGGATTCTTCGCTTCAGCTTCGACAATGCTGGCGAGCGACAGGAGCGATTCGCGGTCGAGGTGCGCCTCCTTCCCCCGGGCGTCCCACGTGGTGTCCCAGTGTTTCGCACGCTCCCACAGAAAGCGATAGATCACCTTGGGGGCAGTGGCAAACGCGCCGAAGTTAACCGTTTCGGGTAGCAGCCACCCCTCGGCGCTGGGCCCGCGCACGGCGAACTGGTTGAGCAACGATGTGTCGCGCGCGGCGGCAAAGAGGCTCTCCGGGGGGATGCCAAGAGTCCGCTCCGCCGCATCGGCGAGATCGAACAACGTTCCCCCGATCGGCAGCGTGATGTTGAATTGCTCCCCGTCGCCACTCCTCAGTCGGGTCAGGATGGCGGCGTCGCTCGTGCCTCGGGCAATACGGTAAATGCCCGCGAAGATCGGGCGGTTGTGCGTCAACCGCGCGATGATGCGAAAGCCGATCGTCGAGCGGATAACGTGGTGCGCCGAGAGCGAATCCGCCGCGGTGCGAACGGTGGAACCTGGCGGAATCGGGACGCGTTCGACGATGTCCGATGAGGAACAAGCGGAGAGAACAATGAGAGAGACGAGAGACGAGAGACGAGAGACGAAGCAGCTCGCGCGCACTGGGATTCTGGTTGTGCTAGCACCCCTCGTCTCTCGTCTCTCGTCTCTCGTCTCTCCCGTTTTCATCGTCGCTCTCATCGTCTCGCGTCCAGCCAATCCTGCAATAACGTGGCTGCTGCAAGCGGATCCACATTCTGTCTGGTTGGGCGGCGTCCCATCTCGATCATCGCTTCAATGGAGCGCACCGACGTGAAGCTCTCATCTACCCATTCGATCGGCAGATGGGTGCGCGCCGCGAACATCAGTCCCATCTCGCGCGCGGCGGCGGCGGAATCGCCGATGCGGCCGTCGTCGTCGAGTGGCAGGCCGACCACCAGTCCGACCGGTGTTTCGCGCGTGACGATGGTGAGGAACTGCGCGAGTGGCAGGCGGCGACCGGTACGACGCGTCAGGACATCCAGCGGTCGCGCGACGAGTTGTGTCTCGTCGCAGATCGCGACGCCGATGCGGGAGGTGCCCCAATCGATTCCTAGTATGCGGCCAGATCGAGGAATGGTCATTGGTCGTTAGTCGTTGGTCGTGGGAGGATGCAATGACTCATGACTAACGACTAAGGACTTCCTCACTGCGCCATAGTTGCGAAGAACTCCTTGTTCGTCTTCGTCCGCTTCATCCGCTCGAGCAGGAACTCCATCGCCTCGACCACCGGCATGTCGGCGAGGAAGTTGCGCAGCAAGTAGACGCGGTTGAGTTCATCCTTGTCGAGCAGCAATTCTTCCTTGCGGGTGCCCGACTTGTTGATATCGATGGCCGGGAAGATCCGTCGGTCGGCAAGACGTCGATCGAGCACCAGTTCCATGTTGCCGGTGCCCTTGAACTCTTCGAAGATCACTTCATCCATGCGCGAGCCGGTGTCAATCAGGGCGGTCGCGACAATGGTGAGCGATCCACCTCCCTCGATGTTTCGTGCCGCGCCGAAGAAGCGCTTGGGCTTCTGCAGCGCGTTGGCGTCGACACCACCGGAGAGAATCTTCCCCGAGTGCGGCACCACCACGTTGTGCGCGCGCGCCAGGCGGGTGATGGAATCGAGGAGGATGATCACGTCGCGGCCGTGTTCCACCAAGCGGCGCGCCTTCTCGATCACCATGTCGGCCACCTGTACATGGCGGTCGGCCGGTTCGTCGAACGTCGACGCAATGACCTCCGCCGCGACGTTCTCCTGCATGTCGGTGACTTCTTCAGGACGCTCGTCGATCAACAGCACGATCAGGTAGCATTCGGGATGATTTTCCGTGATCGCATTGGCCAGCTTCTGCAACAGGATCGTCTTGCCGGCCTTGGGCGGCGCCACGATCAGGCCGCGTTGTCCCTTGCCAATTGGCGACATGAGATCGACGACACGCATCGCGAGGTCGTTGTTGGTGCGTTCCAGGCGAATCCGCTCGTCGGGGTATCGCGGCTTGAGGTTGTCAAACGCAATCCGTGACTTGGTCTTGTCCGGTTCCTCATAGTTGACCGTCTCCACCTTGAGGAGTGCGAGATAGCGCTCACCTTCCTTGGGCGGACGCACCTGACCCGTGACGGTGTCGCCGGTGCGCAGGTCGAAGCGTTTGATCTGGCTGGGGGAGACGTAGATGTCATCAGGACCGTACAGGTAGTTCCAGTCCTGCGAGCGGAGGAAGCCATAACCCTCGGGAAGGATTTCCAGCACGCCTTCGCCGCGGATCACGGTGTCCTTGTCGAGGAGCGATTGCTCGATTCGGAAGATCAGGTCCTGCTTGCGGAGTCCGGAATAGTTGGTGATGTTGAGTTCCGCTGCGAGCGCGTGCAGCTCGGCAACAGACTTCTGCTTCAGTTCAGCAATATCCACGGAGTTCTCCGGGCGGAGCGATTGTTGATCGAGTATGCAACGTGTGCGGCGTATGGGACTCGCGCGAAACGCGCGGAAGAAGCGAATGGACGTCGTAAGGGGCGTCGGGCAGAACTGCGGGAAGCGCAGGAGAATACGATCTGGGCCACGCCCCGTCAAGCCAACCGATGATTGATCCTGCCACCATTTTCGAGGCGTGGCGAGCCGTGCCCCTGGCCGGCAGCCGCGATGTGCTCGACGGGCTGGTCCGCCCAGAGTATCGGGCGGATAGTCCGGCGCTCAAGGAATTCCTCGCCACATGGCGCGGGGCTTGGTATTGGGCCGACGACGCGCGGACCCGGCTGGTCCTGATCAAGGGAACCGCCACCCCGCGGCCAGAACGGTGGCTTTGGCACGGCGCCCTCCTTCTCCTATTCATCGCGTGTACCCTCGGGGCCGGGGCCACAGTGGCCGGGCTCCTTCGCCCTACCCGTCACCCCGGGCTCGGCGGTGCGGTGACTGGCGTGGTGGAATTCTTCGAATTCTTCGGCAGCGGCGGGTGGCGACTGGTGCTCGCCTCCGGCTGGGAGTTCGCGGCACCGCTCCTCACCATCCTTCTGATCCATGAATTGGGTCACTACTTCACCGCCCGGCGCTACGCGATCGACGTCTCGCCACCGTACTTCATTCCGGTGCCGCCAAGCCTCTCACCAATCGGCGGGCTCGGTGCGTTCATCCGGCTTCGCTCACCGGTCTACGATCGCCGGCAGCTTCTGGATGTGGGGGCCTCCGGGCCACTCGCTGGATTCGTGGTCGCTTTCGGTGTCCTGTTATGGGGCTACTCGCTCTCTCATCGTGTCGCGATGGCCGGCCTCGCCGATTCGTCGTTCATTCTCTTTGCCGGGCGCCCGATCCTGCTCGGCGATTCGCTGCTCAGTCATGCGCTGCGTGAGTGGCTGGTCCCCGGAACCGGTTCGGTGCTGCTGGCGCCGCAGGCGTTCGCCGGCTGGGTGGGAATGTTCATCACGGGGCTGAATCTCCTGCCACTATCACAGCTCGACGGTGGTCACGTGGCCTTCGGGTTGGCAGGCAAGCGGCAGCGCTGGATCGCCATGGCTGTCGCCGCGGGTCTCGTGTACCTCGGCACCCGTGGTGCACCGATGTGGTATGCCTGGGCGGCGCTGACTTTTGCAATCGGTGGTGGCAAGTGGAGTCATCCGGAAGTTGTGGTCACGGATCGCCCCGTGTTGCGAGCGGGTGTGATCACCGGCTTGGCGTGCCTCGCCGTACTGGTGCTGACGTTTGTGCTGGTGCCGTTTGGGTGAACGGCGGTCGCCATGACACCGGACGTCCTGGTTGTCGCGCCGGAACGGTTTGACGTGATTGCCGCGACAACGATCGCTGACCTGATCGGTGCATCGATTTCCATGCGCGATACCTGTTCGGTTGCCCTGTGTGGTGGTGCCACGCCGGAACCGGTGTATCGCGAACTCACCCATCGGTCGATCAACTGGGCGAGCGTGTCGATCTATTTCGGTGACGAGCGCGCGGTTGTTCCTGACAGCCATGATAGCAACTTCGCGATGGCAACCCGAGCGATGTTCGATCACGTCGCAATTCCGGGCAATCAGATTCATCGCATGCTCGCTGAACGAGCCGATCGTGGTACCGCAGCCCGCGAGTACGACGCCCTGTTGCCGCCAAGACTCGATCTTCTCCTGCTCGGTGTCGGGCCAGACGGGCATACGGCGTCACTCTTTCCGGGGTCTCCGGCCGTGACAGAGCCGTGGCGTCGGGTTGTCGCGGTGGCTGCTCCTGCGCCACCGTTGCTGCCGAACGTTGCGAGAATGACCATCACGCCTCTGGTGGTCGCGGCGGCTCGCCATGTCGTCGTGATGGTGCGCGGTGCCGACAAGGCGGCGATTGTTCAGCGCGTGCTCGAAGGACCGGATCAACCGGCGAATCTGCCAGCGCAATTTGCTCGCAGTGGCACCTGGATCATCGATCAGGCGGCTGCTGCGCAACTCCAATGACGGGACAATTGACATCATGCAACTCGGAATGATCGGCCTCGGACGAATGGGCGGCAACATGGTCGAGCGCCTTCTCGGCGGCGGCCACAAGGTGGTGGTGTTTGATCGCAGTGCCGATGCCATGGCGGCCTCGGTCGCGAAGGGCGCCACCGGTGCCAAGGATCTCGCGACGATGTGCGGCCAACTCACCGGCCCGCGAATCGTCTGGGTGATGGTGCCTTCGGGCGCACCGACTCAGGCGACGATTGACGATCTGGCCGGACTACTACAGTCGGGCGACATCGTGATTGACGGCGGCAACTCGAATTTTCGCGACTCGATGCGGCGCGCTGCGGTGCTACAAGCGAAGGGCATCGAATTCATCGACGCCGGAACCAGTGGTGGTATCTGGGGCCTCACGGTGGGGTACTGCCTCATGGTGGGCGCGTCAGAGGCGGCGTATGCTATCTGTGAGCCAATCTTCAAGACGCTCGCCCCCGCCAACGGCTGCGCGCGGATCGGGCCTCCGGGCGCCGGGCACTACGTGAAGATGATCCACAATGGCATTGAGTACGGCATGCTGCAGGCCTACGCCGAAGGGTATGAAATCCTGCACGCCTCGACCGACTTCAAGCTTGATCTGCACGCGATCGCCGCGTTGTGGAATCAGGGGAGCGTGGTGCGCTCATGGCTGAATGAGCTGGCGGAACGTGCGTTCGACAAGAGCGGCGGTGATCTTGCCGACATTCGCGGGTATGTCGATGACTCGGGTGAGGGGCGCTGGACGGTTGACGAGGCAATGCGCCTCGATATTCCAGCTCCGGTCATCACATTGTCACTGCTCGCGCGATTTGCCTCGCGTCAGGACGAATCGTTTTCGGCCAAGGTGATCGCGGCGCTCCGCAACGAGTTCGGTGGTCACGCGGTGAAGCACTCGTGACCGGACCAGTTGCCGTGCCGGTGCTGATGACCGGCGCCGACGCACCCAATGTCGGCAAGCTTCGCCGTGGGCCGGCTTGCGTGGTGGTGATCTTCGGTGCGGCTGGCGACTTGACGCATCGCAAGTTGATCCCGGCGCTGTTCAATCTTGGCGTCGAAGGCGCAATGCCCGACAACGTCGTCATTCTCGGAATTGATCGAGATCCGCGGGACAACGCCGCGTTTCGCAAGCTGATGCGCGACGCGGTCGTCGCCAACGCGACTTGGACCGGCAAGCAACTGTCGGCATGGCTCGCGTTTGAAGAGCGGTTGCACTACATGTCTGGTGACTTCGCCGATCCCGCCACCTATGCTGCCTTGCAGGAGCGACTGCACACGCTCGACGCGCTGGTACCCGAAAGCGAAGGGCACCTGTTCCATCTTGCGATTCCACCGTCCCTGTATCCGCTGGTGATCACGAACCTCTCGGATAGCGGTGTTCTGCCCAGGATCGGACCACCCGACGAGCGCCCTTTCGCGCGGGTGATCATTGAGAAGCCGTTCGGTCACGATCTCGCCAGCGCTCGGGCGCTAAACGCGGTGTGCCGCAAGGCGATGGCCGAACACCAGATCTACCGCATCGATCATTATCTCGGGAAGGAAGTGGTGCAGGACCTGATGGTGCTGCGATTCGCCAACTCCATTTTCGAGCCGCTCTGGAGTCGCCACCACATTGATCACGTGCAGATCACGGCGGCCGAGTGCCTCGGTGTGGAGCATCGCGGCAAGTACTACGAGGAAGCGGGTGTCGTTCGCGACATGTTTCAGAATCACCTGATGCAGTTGCTTACGCTCACGGCCATGGAGCCACCGGCCGCATTCCGCGCCGACTCCGTACGTGACGAGAAGGTCAAGGTGCTCCATGCCATCCGCGGGCACACGCCAGACGAGATGCACGACTTTGCCGTCAGAGGTCAGTATGGACCTGGCGCCGTCAACGGCGTCGCCGTGCCAGGTTATCGCCAGGAGCTGAACGTTGCCCCCGGCTCCACGACGCCCACGTATGCATCGATGCGCTTCCTGGTCGACAACTGGCGATGGAAAGGCGTGCCCTTCTTCCTGCGATCGGGGAAACGGCTGCCGGCACAGGCCACGGAAATTGCCATCCAGTTCCGGCGGCCGCCGCACATGATGTTTCCGCTATCGACAGGTGAAAAGATCTCGGCGAATGTCCTGGCAGTCCGCATTCAGCCGAGTGAGGGAATGTCGCTTCAGTTCGACGTGAAGGTTCCAGGATTCGAAATGCGCATCGCATCGGTGAAGATGGATTTCGATTACGCCGAGGGCTTCGGTACCGCGGGACATGACGCATACGAGACGTTGTTGCTCGATTGCGTGCTCGGCGACGCCACGCTCTTCACCCGCAGTGATGAATCAGAGAGCGCTTGGGAGATTCTCGACCCGCTGCTCACACACTGGGAGCACTCGATTCCTTCACATTTCCCTAACTACGCTGCAGGTACCTGGGGACCGGCCGTTGCCGATGATCTGATCGGGCGGGCGCACGCCGAATGGCGGACGCCGGGAATTCCCGATATTCAAGTGGCGAAGTGAGTACCCGATGACCATGCGCTCCGACACCGTCCGCGCCGTCGTGCTCGATGCCCCCAACGCCGATCCACGGGTAGTCGCGTTGTCGCCGCCGGCACTGACACCCGGTTCTGCCCTGCTGTCGACGCAATTCTCCGAAGTGTGCGGAACCGATGTCCATATCTGGCGCGGCAAGATGCCGGGTGTGCCCTTTCCGATGATTCCGGGCCATGTGTCCGTCGGCGTACTGGGCGCGTTCAGTCGGCAACTCTTTGACATTGGAGGAAAGCCGTTCAAGGAAGGTGATCTTGTGACCTTCCTCGACGTGCATGAGACGTGCAATCACTGCTTTCAGTGTCTCGTCGCCAAGCAGACTACGCGCTGCCCGCATCGCAAAGTGTACGGCATCACGTACGGCGTGAAGGATGGATTGCTGGGCGGCTGGTCCGAGGTGATCTGGCTCAAACCCGGGCTCAAGCTGGTGCGGATCCCGAAGGAACTCGATCCCGAGACCTTTATTGGTGGCGGTTGCGGCTTGGTGACAGCGATTCACGCGATGGATCGCGCCGAGGTGAAGCTGGGGCAATCGGTGGTAGTGCTTGGTGCCGGTCCCGTGGGTCAGTCGATCGCGGCACTCTCAGCGCAATCGGGTGCGGGGCAGGTGATCGTGGTGGGTGATCCTGCCAGTCGACTCGAGTTCGCCAAGCGGATGGGTGCGACGCATACCATTGGACTCGACATGCCGGCGGCCGATCGTGCTGCTGAAGTGCGTCGCATCACCGGTGGCCGCGGTGCAGATGTGGTGATCGAGGCGGCAGGCGCACCGGATGCTGTGTCGCAGGCGCTCGACATGGTACGCGACGGTGGTCGCGTCGCGGTCTGCGGACAGTACGCCGACAATGGCGACACACCGCTCAATCCGCATCGCCAGATCAATCGCAAGCAGGTCGAGATTCGCGGCGTCTGGGGTTCCGACTATTCGCACTTTCATCGCGCCGTGCAGTTCGCCGCGCAATTCGGCGACAAGGTTCCCTGGCGCGAGCAGGTGTCGGGGCGCTACACGCTGGCGCAGGCGAAAGAGGCGCTCGAGGCAGTGGAGCGGCGCGACGTGTTGAAGGCGCTCATCGTGCCGTAGTTGGTGGTGGGAAGGGGCGAGTGTCGGGCCGGGGGGCTCTCGCAGCGAGGCTTGGATGGCGCGTAGTCAGGGGATCCGTTCGGCCGCCCGACGCCTGCGGCGTCGTAAGTGCAGCCGAACGGACCCCCGCCAACGCGCCATCCACGGAGCTAGAGAGCCCCCCGGCCCGACACTCGCCCCTTCACCCAGCTACTTGCCGTTATACAGCGCGGCAAACTGTTTCTTGAGCGCATTCACCTTCGGCTTGTCGTTGTCCACGATGTACCGCTGATCCGGATGGGTATCGAAGTAGCCCTGGTGGTAGGCTTCCGCCGGATAGAACGCGCTGAGCGATGCGACTTGCGTCACGATCGGGTGAGGGTACCGCTTTGCTTGCGTGATCTTCGCGATGTAAGCGTTGGTGGCCCGCTGTTGTTCAGCGCCCCGGAAGAAAACCGCCGACCGATATTGCGTTCCCACGTCCGGTCCCTGGCGATTGAGTTCCGTCGGATCGTGCGCCACCGCAAAAAACACCTCGAGCAGCTGGTCATAACTCACCTTTGACGGGTCGTAAATCACCTGCACCGACTCGGCGTGTCCGGTGGTTCCAGTGCTGACCATTTCATAGCTCGGCCCTGCCACCTTCCCGCCGGCATATCCCGAGATCGAACTCACCACACCCTTCACCCGGGCAAAGACTGCTTGCACGCCCCAGAAACAACCGCCAGCAAAGACAGCGGTGTCACGGGTCGCGACGACGGGTGGTTGGCTGTGTGCAGGGCCAGTGACGAGAATCGCAGTAGCGAGTGCAAGGGCGATCACAGAATGCTCCAAGGTTGAGTCGTACCATCAGTACGTTGGCGAGCCCCGAACGGTTCTGCCGTGATCGAGCACGACGTAGGACGCCGTGCCCGGCGCCGGCACGGCAACGTTGGTGACCGCGAACCCCGGCAGTGGAAAGAGGCTCATCGCCAGCTCAGTTCCGAGCGACACCTGGCTCAGGCATCGCATCGGGACGAATGCGATCAATTGCCGGATCCCCCGCTCATACAGCGACGCCAGGAGCTCGACATAGCCACCGGCGCAGGTGGTGTGCCCGGAATGCACCAGACAATAATCTCCCTGCTCGGGCAGGGTCACGGTCATTGTGTTGCCATTGTCACTGGACGTGAGTCCGGCGCGACTGCCGCCACCGGCGGTGTGGTGTTGGCGCACCCGCCGTACCGCCGCGTGGCGGAGCTCACGTTCGGAGAAGAGCCAGCGTTGCTCGGTGCGGCGCAACACGCGGCTCGTCGAGATTCCACGGGCAGCCAATTCGCGAAGGTGGAAAGTCGGCAGTGTGTTGACTGTCTCCAGATAGTCGCACGCTAGCGCGGCAGCGAGCCGCTCGGTGACAGCCCTGTCGCGCGTGACCGGGCGCACGAACTGGATATCGTCGGCCATGACGACCGAACGGAATTGGCTCGAGGTGCTCGCGCGTGCAGCATCGCACACCCACCGCCATGTCAGCCGGGTGAACTCGAGCATCTCCTCCGCGCCGTCCGGTGTCGCGGCAGAGTCGTCGAGCAGGTCGGTGGCAGCGGCGCCAGCGGAGAAGATCGCAAAATGCCCGCCAAGGACGGCGACATCATTGCCGCAGCCCTCGACCTGAGCCGCGAGCCATTCGGGAACGGTCGCAAGATCGATTCGCTGGCTCATTGGCCGCGATCACCCGACGGTTCTGCGGCGAGGCGCCCGATCGCGTACGAACAGAGCCATCGCGTGCGGTCGCGCATCCCGTCCTGCATGCGAGCACTGAAGCGCGGCACGCCGCCTGGGCCAAATCCTTCGACGAAATGTGCTGGCTTGAGATGGGTGCGCGTGCTGCCATCGGTGTCGCCCGGCCCGCAGACGGCGAACGACGCGTCAAATCGCTCGAGGGACTGGCGGCCGAGATGCTGGATTCCGGTCGCGCTGAACACTGGGGCAAGGAGTGCATCGTGTGGCCCCTGCAATGCCAGCGTCGGCGATGGTCCAAGAAACACGTGATGCGTGCCACGCCGTGCCGCCCCAAATCCTGGCATCGAGGCCGCCTGGCCGCAGAGCAGCAGCAGCGCCGTGTTGAGCGCGGTGCTCACCGCATCGGACAATGCGCCGGGGCGTGGACGAAACTCGCGACCAAGTCGGTACCAGCAGATGTGGCTGATCAATGTTGTCAGGTCTGCGGCAACACGCCGGCGGAGGCGATCGACCGGCTCCGGTTCCGTCGGCTGGGTGCGCGGCGGCAACCAGCCGTGTCGGTGATAGAGGGCGGCGGCGGCGTCCGTATCGCAGAGAATGGCGCTCAGCAGTGCATGCGCAGCAGGGTCGTAGGAAAAGAACCAATGATGCGCAAAGAGCAACTTGATGAGCAGCTGCACCGCACCGTCAGACGTCGGAGCGTCGAGGAGTGACTCGAGTGCGCTCCCTTCGAACGCGGTCGACACATGGCCGCGACCGAGCAGTTGTTCAGCGCGCACCTCGAGCAATTCGCTCGCGATGAAGATGGCGTAGTCGACCAGGTTGGAATACTCGTGTACGTCGCGCGGGGCATCGTCCGCCGTCACGGTGAAGATCGTGCCGAGTACTGGCACGCGACCGGTCGCGAGTGATGCGAAGCTCTGCACGCTGGGCGCGAGCGCCAGATGATGGATGAACGCGCCTTGTGGTGGACCATCGACG
>JANYCP010000184.1 GCA_025360265.1 Gemmatimonadota bacterium | reverse complement strand
AGGCTCGCAGAAACTGAAGATCGAGTCCCGCGAGAGGTTGTTGATCGGCGACGAAGCGACGATGCCGCCAGCTTTCCGCATCCGCACCGGGATGTGCAGCCGGTAATGCGACAGGACGTAATCGAGCCGCTTGAAATGTTCAGCGAGTCGTGCGCCAGATGGCTGCCCGTCACGCACGTCGCGCTCGACCAGTCGATCGCGTATCCACGTGCCAGCCGCAGGTCCCGAAACCAATTCCGCGGCCTTCAGCTCCAGCGGAACGAGAAACCACTGGAGGTGCCACGCCACTTCGGCGCGGGCGGCGGTATCGCGCGCTGCGCCCACTGCCGCAACGAATTGTTTCATGCCGTTGATCGTGTCGTTCTCACGAAAACTGACTCGCGACAGTCGAATGAGATGCCATGTCGAGTCGAGGCCGAGTGCCAGCGCTTGCCTCGCGCAAGCCAGCGTTGTCGCAAGATCACCTGCTCGCAGCGCGTGCTCCGAACAGGCGCGCAACACCGCCGGAGTCGACACACCGGCGGCGCGCGCCTTGAGCACGCCAGCCACGGCCGCGCCATCGGCGTCGAGATCGTCGAGCACCAGTGTAGCCAGGATCTCTGCGGCGCGGGCGTTGGTGGGCTCGATCTTCAACGCCTCGAGCATCGCGTGCTCACCGCCAAGCGACCAGGAGTCGCCGGCCACCATTTCGAGGCCGACTCGCGAGAAGGCGCCATCGCCCTCGAGCGCGCCGCGCACGCAACCAAGCGCCGTCCACGTGGCAGCACTCGCATGGGAATCGTGCGCGTCGTAGGAGACCGAGTTTTCGCGCGCGAGCAACCCGTCGCGATCGAGCTTGCCAGGATCACCGCAAGTCCGGTCGACGGTCTGTCGCAGTGTTGCCGACACGCCGGGGTGTTCCATCAGCGGGAAGTGCTGCGCAGGAGGAGTTTGCAGGGCCGCGAGAAGTACGATCATCATGGAACAGTAGCCGCCGAAGAATTGGTTGCGATTGCCTACAGTTTCACAATCGTCAGGTCTCGCGTGCGCGCCGCCGATTCGCCAGCATGCGTCACGGTCACCGTGAGGCGATAGGTACCTGGCTTGAGTTGCGCGAGGCCAATTGACTTGCGTACCGCCGTAGTCGACGCGGCTGCGCGGTCATTCGCTTCCACCTGGATTGCCGGTAGTCCCTTGGCACCGGGATCGTGTACCGTGACGACGGTGTGGTATTCATCACCGGCCTTCACGCCTCGCACTTCATAGTAGAGCTCGGCAGTACTGCCGACCTTCCACGCCGCGAGCACGCCGAGCGGAAATGCATTGCCATCGGGTGCGGTCCATGAAAGCCCGTTGGCGGCACCCAGCACAAGATCACTGAGCATCAGCGGCGCGTTGTCGTCGACGCGAACCGGCGAAAGCAGCGAATAGGCGCCGAGTGAATCACCGGGTTGCCACATCTTGACGGCGACTTGCCAGCTGCCGGGATCGACCGCGAACTCAAAGGTGCCGGAGACATGACCACGGGCCCCCGCACCACCGCGTGGTGCTCCGAACTCACGCACCGTGTCAACCGAGAACGAGTTCCCGCTCTTGAGATCGTAACCGACAATCCGCGCGGCAACACGATAGGTAGTACTACCGTCTGCGCGGCGTGTCGGCGTGAGCGAGTCGAACGGAATCGCATAGCTCACCAGCGTTTCGCCGGTGCGATCGACACCCGATCCAAGACCAAAGGCCTGAATCACAGCGTTCCACGGTCGGGGTACGAACGGCGTGTGGCTGTCGGTCTTGGTGGCCACGTCGGCGTCGGCGCGGCTGATGCGGATCATGGGGGTCACGTTCTCCCAGCATGACGGACGCAACAAACTTGTCGTCTGATAAAGCAGGTCGTGCGCCGCCGCCGCGTACTCCGGTGTGAGATCGGATCGCGCAGACCAGGCTTTGGCCCCGCCGTCGACCGGCAGGTAGCTGGTCAGCGTACTGGGGGTAAGCAGACCGAGCGCGCAGCTGCCACGAAAATTCATCACGCGCCAGCGTCCGCCAAACCAATAGAGCCATGACTCATTTGGCCCGCTCGGCGTAACGGCCGCGCCCTCGACGCTGAACGGAATACACCAGAGGTCTTTCGGCGGCTCCGGCACTTTACCGTCATCGAAGATTGCGACAGCTCGCGGCAGCGGCGGATTGGTCAATGCGAAGCCGGGCTCTTCCTCGGCGGTGTGCGGGTTGTACACGACGCGATATGGCGACCCATGGTGCAGGTAAATCAGGCCGCGGTGGTCGAGCAGAGGTTCGCGATGGCGCGAGTCGTCAGGGTGGATCGGCTGCTCACGACTCAATAGCTCGTACAAATCCGCATCGCTCGTAATGCACGGATCCATCCCTTCAAAGCTGTATTCAACTCGCGTGAACGCATTGAGTCGCCACGGATCGAAGACCCGGAAATGCGCGAACGCATAGTTCCACCGCCGGAAGTGCTCAATCAATCTCTCTCCGGGATAGTTGGCGGCCGCTGCGTCCCGACGCACCCAGAAATCGCGGAGCCAAGGCATGACGGAATCGGCGGGCAAGCGAGTGAACTGCGCCAGAGTGTCGGGTGACAATATCCACGCCAGATCGTGGCGATAACTCTCGCGACCGGTTGCCGTCAATTGCTCGACACCGCGCCAATACGCACTGGACGCGCCGGTGGAATCATGGAGCGCCTGCAGCGTACGGGCGCGCTCCAGCTGCAACCGCGACCGGTCGCCGCCTGCCGCCAGTGATCGATCGAAGAACGCGAGCGCGCTGTCGTACTTGAGTGCAGTACGGAGTCGTCGCGCTTCCACAAGCAATGCATCGGGCTCCGGATCCCGTCGCGCCAGCAACGTCTGTAGCATTGCCGTTTCGGACGGGCGCAGTTCTCGATCTCCCTCGGGCACGAGTACATCGAGCGCGAGTCGCCTCGCCTCCGGCATGACAGCGTCGGCCTTCATTGCAGCGGCGAGATGTCGCATTGCCGCATCGATGTACTGCTCGCCCTCCTGCACGCCGCTGGAGAGCTTGAACTCGGTGCCGTTGTGGCTCATCTGGAAGAACGCCCGCGCCAGCAGGAACTCCGGCCAGGCCCAGTCCTTGTGCGAATGAGCCACTGCGTCGAGCCGGATCAGGGCAAGTTCACTGGCCCCGCGATCGTAGGTAACGGCCGCTCGACGCAGTTGTATCAGTGCAATACGCAGGTCGTTGGCGCCGGTGGTCGCATGCGATGGACGGGAAGCAAAGCGATCGAGTGCCGAGGCGTCCACAATCGCGGCAACCGAATCGTCCCAGCGTGCGACAAGAGTACGTTCGGCGGGCGATTGAGCACCGGCAGAAGGCGTGGCGCGAATCAGAATGATTGCAATTGTGAGCGATGCACTTCGCATGGAGACCGAGGTCCTTTCCTTCGCTGCGCTCAGGACGGGCAGCTTCGCTCAGGATGACCAGCGGAGCCTACCCTTCACCCTTCACCTCTCACGACCAACGACTAACGACTAACGCCCCTCCCCCATCGCCTTGATGATAGCCTCAATCAGCGGACCCGGGTCAAACCGCACCGGATCGGTTGCCGGCAGCCCCGTCTCCCGCGCCGCCGCTTCGCACGCCGCTCGCGCCGACAGGTCGTCCATGTCAAACGTGTTCAGCGCGATACCAATCACCTTGGTGGGGTGCACCATCCCGCCAATCGCCTGATACATCTTCACATATTCCGAAAGCGGCGGAATCTTCACCCACGAAGCGTCGCGATAGTCGCCAATGAAATCGCGCGTCGGCTGGTGGCAGAGAATCATCGCGTCAGGGCAGGCGCCATGCAGTAGGCCCAGCGTGACGCCGCTGTAACCGGGATGGTTGATGCTTCCCTGTCCTTCAACGAGCACCACGTCGGCGTCCTTGGCACCGCGCAGCACGATCTGCTCAGTGGCACCGGCGATGAAGTCGGCCACCACCGCGTCGACCGCGGTGCCCCATCCTTCCACCATGATTCCGGTCTGACCCGTCGCGACAAAATTGGTGCGCACGCCACGTGCCTTGAGACCCGACACGATCTGCAATTGCGCCGTCATCTTGCCCACATTGCAGTCGGTACCCACGGTGAGCACGACAAGCGCGTCGACATCCTTGGCAAGTCCGGTGGCCACCGGAAGATTCGCCGGCGCCTTGCGCGCGTCGGTGATGGTACGCCCGTGCTGCATTGCGATCGCCGCGAGTTTCGGGTCGTCGGAGAGAAAGGTGTGCAGCCCACTGACGATATCGCAGTCATGTTCGAGTGCCTCAGCCAGCCAGCCGTACCACTCCTCGGGGAGGCGGCCACCCTGGGGCGCGATGCCGATGAGTACGCAGTTGGCGCCGAGCTTCAACCCTTCCGCAACCGTGCCAACCACCGGAATGTCGCCGCCGAAACCGAGGACCTGTTGCGAGGTCTGCCCCACCAGCGCACGATCAAGAACCGCTACCACCCGGGATGGATGGTAGCGGATCACCGCGTTGGCGGTCTTTGATGTCATGATGCCGAAATCGTGATCCGCGAGGATCAGGTACCGCGGTTCCTTCACGACTTGGGGAGTTCCTTCGCCGTATTGCTCGGCGCGCCGTCCGCCTGCGCCGCCGCACCGCCTGCAATCTGCTTCGGCGCTTCCTTCGCTCCGCCAATGGCACCCATCTTCGCCTTCAGCTCGAGCAATTGCTGATCCGACGAGCCGTGGTACTCCAGCTGCTCGAATTGTTTCGCCAGCGAATCGCCGCTCATCTCCTCGTTCAGCTCGGCCGATGCGATCGCCTTCCGCTCGTTGGCCTCGATCTTCTCCTGCATCCGCTCGAAGCTCTCGAAGGCACTCTTGTCGCCCATCCCGGAGAGCGTTTCCTGAATGCGTTGCTGCGCTTCGGCGCGACGGGCGCGAGCGATGAGGATGTTCTTCTTCCGCTTCGCCTCTTCGATCTTGTCGTTGAGCTGGCGCAGTGACGCCTTGAGGCTCTCGGTTTCAGTCTTGCTCTTGACCCAGGTGTCGTGCAGCTGCTGGGCTCCCTGCAGCGCCTCGTTGTAGCGCATGAGCGCCTGCTTGGCGAGATCATCGCGGCCTTCCTGCACCGCGAGCATGGCGCGCCGCTCCCAATCCTCTGCCTGCTTCTTCATGGCGAGCGAATCGGCCTCAAGCTTCTTCTCGTCGGCGATGGCCTGTGCCACCTGCTGGCGGGCCTTGTCGAGCTGGCTCCGCATATCGACGATGAGCTGATTGAG
>JANYCP010000123.1 GCA_025360265.1 Gemmatimonadota bacterium | reverse complement strand
TCACGCACCGGCTCCGGGATGTAGTTGTCGAGTGCATCGAACAACTCCTGGAGCTTGGCGATGTAGCCGGCGTCGCCTTCGATCGCCTTGATCGCGCTGCCGCGAATCACCGGCGCATCGTCACCCGGATACTTGTACTGGCTGAGCAACTCACGCACTTCAAGCTCGACCAGGTCGAGCAGTTCGGTGTCATCAACCAGGTCGCACTTGTTGAGGAACACCACGACGGTCGGCACGTTGACCTGGCGCGCCAGCAGAATGTGCTCGCGCGTCTGCGGCATCGGCCCGTCCACCGCGCTCACCACCAGGATGGCGCCGTCCATCTGCGCCGCACCGGTGATCATGTTCTTGACGTAGTCGGCGTGGCCCGGGCAATCGACGTGCGCATAATGGCGCTTCGCCGTCTCGTATTCGACGTGGCTGGTCGCGATCGTCAGGATCTTGGTCGGGTCGCGGCGGCCCTGCGACTCGGAGGCCTTGGCCACCGCGTCGTACGGGATGTACTTCGTACCGAAGCCCTTGTCGGCCGAGATCTTGGTCAGCGCGGCCGTCAGCGTGGTCTTGCCATGATCGACGTGGCCGATGGTGCCAACGTTGACGTGCGGCTTGGTCCGATCGAATTTCGCTTTCGCCATTTTACAATCCCCGCAATTCGTTGTGATCTTGGTACGTTGAGGCACGGCATGCCGCGCCCCAACACATTATTTCGCTGCTGCGTTCTTCGTGATAATCTGTTCCGCGACTGACTTCGGAACTTCTTCGTAATGATCGAATTCCATCGTGTAGGCGGCGCGACCCTGTGTCGCACTGCGCAGCGACGTCGAGTAGCCGAACATTTCCGCCAGCGGAACTTCGGCCGCCACAACCTGCGACTCGCCCCGCTGCGTCATGCCGCCAATCTTGCCGCGACGGCTGGACAGATCGCCGATGACCGATCCGAGGAAGTCCTCTGGGCAGACAACTTCGACCTTCATGACCGGCTCGAGAATGATCGGGCCTGCTTGCCGTGCTGCTTCCTTGATCGCCATCGAGCCGGCGATCTTGAACGCCATTTCGCTCGAGTCGACGTCGTGGTACGAGCCGAACACCAGCTCCGCCTTCACATCGACCATCGGATAGCCAGCGAGGATGCCGTTCTCCAACGCCTCGCGCATGCCTGCTTCCGACGGCTTGATGAACTCGCGCGGGACCGTACCGCCGACGATCTTGTCGACGAACTGGAATCCCTTGCCGACTTCGCCCGGCATGATGTTGATGACGACGTGACCGTACTGACCCTTGCCGCCTGACTGGCGAATGAACTTCCCCTCGACATCATCGACGCGCTTGGTGATCGTCTCACGGAAGGCGACCTGCGGCCGGCCGACATTGGCCTCGACCTTGAACTCGCGCTTCATCCGCTCGACCAGCACCTCGAGATGCAACTCGCCCATGCCGGCGATGATGACCTGACCCGTCTCGGCATCGCTGCGGACGCGAAAGGTCGGATCCTCTTCGGCCAGCTTCTGCATCGCGATGGCGAGCTTGTCCTGGTCGGCCTTCGACTTCGGCTCGATCGACATCGAAATGACCGGCTCGGCAAACTTCATCGACTCGAGGATGATCGGACGGGAGTCATCGCACAGCGTATCGCCGGTGCGAGTGTCCTTGAGGCCGATCGCCGCGCCGATGTCTCCGGCGAGCACTTCGCTGATCTCTTCACGCTTGTTCGCGTGCATCTGGAGCAGACGTGCGACGCGTTCCTTCTTGTCCTTGTTCGCGTTGTACACGTATGAACCGGCCTCGAGCTTGCCCGAGTACACCCGGAAGAAGGTCAGACGGCCCACGAACGGGTCGGTCATGATCTTGAACGCCAGTGCTGCAAACGGCTCGTCGTCGGTGGCATGCGGTTCGATCAGCGCTTCCTCGTCGCCCGGCGCATGACCCTTGATCTTGGCCACGTCCAGCGGCGAGGGCAGGTAGTCGATGACCGCATCGAGCAACGCCTGGACACCCTTGTTCTTGAACGACGCGCCACAAAGGACCGGCACGAACTGCATCGCCAGCGTCGCCTTGCGGATGGCGCGATGGATTTCGTCGACCGTGAGTTCTGCGCCGCCGAGATACTTCTCCATCAGTTCGTCGTCGAACTCAACGGCGGCTTCGATTGCGGCATGACGGGCGGCTTCCACCGCTTCCTTGAACTCTTCCGGCACGTCGACAACCTTGAACTTCTTGCCCATCGAGGCGTCATCGAAGATGAACTGCCGACGGGTGATCACGTCGATGTGTCCGGTGAACGTCTCGCCGCTGCCGACCGGCAACTGCAGCGGGAAGGAGCGGCGGCTCAAGCGATCGCGGACCATCGTCATGCATCGATCGAAGTTCGCGCCGACCCGGTCCATCTTGTTCGCAAAGATCATCCGTGGCACGCCATACCGATCGGCCTGCTTCCACACCGTCTCGGTTTGCGGCTCCACGCCGGCGACCGAATCAAGCAGCGTCACGCAACCATCGAGGACGCGCAACGAACGCTCGACTTCCACTGTGAAGTCGACGTGTCCCGGCGTGTCGATGATGTTGACGCGGTACTCTGGCCCAGTGCCTTCGGAATCGCTCTCACCATGCCGCGTCCAGAACGCCGTGGTGGCGGCCGACGTGATGGTGATCCCGCGCTCCTGCTCCTGCTCCATCCAGTCCATGGTGGCGGCACCGTCATGCACTTCACCGATCTTGTAGTTCTTGCCGGTGTAATACAGGATGCGCTCGGTCGTAGTCGTCTTCCCGGCATCAATGTGGGCCATGATGCCGATGTTCCGGTACAAGTCGAGCGGTGTGTGTCGCGCCATATCCGTCCCCACCCCAATCAAAAAGCGGGGCGACCGGGCCGGGCTCAAAGAGCCCGCGGTATCGCTCCGCGCCACGTCCGGGATCGCTCCCGAGACAGGGATGCCTATGGCATCCCGGCGAATGTATAAAGGATTAGAGGTAAGACGAGATGCGTCTCACGTAATCCAGATGTCCTCTCCACTCACCGCTTCCCTCGACTCGCTCGGGATGACGCGGCTCGGTCGCGGTGACAGTCAGGTCGAGCGAGCGCCGACAGGCGCGAGTCGAGACCTACCAGCGATAATGTGCAAACGCGCGGTTGGCCTCAGCCATCCGGTGCGTGTCTTCCTTCTTCTTGATGGCGTTGCCCTCGCCCTTCGAGGCCAGCACCAGCTCAGCCGCCAACCGCTCAGCCATCGTCTTCTCACCACGGGCGCGCGAAAAGCTGATCAACCAGCGCATCGCGAGCGCAGTGCGGCGCTCCGGACGAACTTCCACCGGCACCTGGAGCGAAGCACCACCGACGCGGCGGCTCTTCACTTCGACGGCCGGCTTCGCATTGTTCACAGCCTGCTTGAACACGGCGACGCCCGGCTGCCCGGTGCGCTCTTCAATCATGTCCATCGCCTTGTAGAAAATTCCCTCGGCGAGTGACTTCTTTCCTTCGTTCATCAGGTTGCTGACAAACTTGGAAACGGTCTGGCTATCGTAGCGCGGATCGGGCGGAACGGGCCGCTTGATCGCGTTCTTGCGGCGGCTCATTTCTTCCCCTTGTTCACGGCACCGGCCTTCGGTGCCTTGGCGCCATACTTCGAACGGCTTTGACGGCGATCGTTCACACCAGCGGCGTCGAGTGTGCCGCGCAGGATGTGATAGCGCACGCCTGGCAAGTCCTTCACACGGCCGCCACGAATCATGACGATCGAATGTTCCTGCAAGTTGTGGCCTTCGCCGGGAATGTAGGCGATGACTTCAATGCCGTTCGTCAAGCGAACCTTGGCCACCTTGCGAAGCGCCGAGTTCGGCTTCTTCGGCGTGGTGGTATACACGCGCGTGCAAACTCCGCGCTTCTGCGGGTTCTGCTGGAGATGCGGCGCCTTGCCCTTGTAGTTGGCATCGCGGCGGCCGTGACGGAGCAGCTGATTGATCGTCGGCATTACATCCACGGTGATACGGTACAGGCCCCGTCTCCGGGACCCAAAATGGCACAGACACGGAAGATAGGGGCTGTTTGGGGGTGGGTCAACTGCCAGTGGTGGAAACGGGCTCGCTGATCGCCGATTCGGCGGCGATTAGCGAACTGGACCGGACCCGGGTGCTCCAACCCCCGCCAGGGCGCTAGTTGGTCACCCGCGGATCGAGCGGCCCAGGCAGCGGTTCCTTGTCGAGAAGGAGGGCATCTTCGGTGTCGATGCGGGGCGGCTTGCGGCCAGCCTTAAGCCCGCGCAAGCCCATGACAATGAGGGCTGGAATCAGCACCGCCACCATCGCCCAGCTCTGAAGCGCGGTGATCCGGTACTGGCGCAGCTGATCCATCGAAACCTGGGCCTGCATCTCGGTCACGTCGAGCACGTCCAGCATCACCAACGGAATCAGGAGCACACCGAGGAGAAGCGCTGTGATCGAGGCCACGCGGATCGCCCGGTGCTGTTCGCTGAAGAGCGCCACGCAAGAGAGCAGAACGAGGCAGAATGCCAGCTGAGGTGTCGACCCGAGCAGGAATCCATAAAAACGCACTCGCCAGCCAATGTCCTCGAAGGTCCACGGCATTGTTGTCGTGAAGATCACGAGGAGCGGCTGCAACGTGGCGATGACCAGCACGATGATCAGAACGGGTGCAAGGGTTTGCACGCGGAACGATTGACTTGGCAGCTCGGGGTAGTCCATTCGGTCACCTCGGTGCAACGATTGCCGCCACGGTCTTGGCGTTGAAACCTACCGCAGCACTTGTTGTGCCGCGCGAGCTGAAGATAAAAAAAAACGCGGAGCGATCCAAGGATCACTCCGCGCCGGAAATCGCTTGGCCGCCCCGTGCGTCAGGCCTTCTTGCGGCGACGCCGGGCCAGTCCGGCCACACCGACCAGGCCAGTCGCCATCATCGTCATCGTTGCCGGTTCCGGCGTTACAGACAGGATCGTGCCACCGCCGGTGACCTTGTAAAGGGTGGCGTGCGAGATGTCAAACTCTGCGCCATCCTTGACGCCTGCGGTGGAGTACTTGAGCGTCCCAACTGATTGCGTGGCATCGAGGAGATAGAGCGAGAAGTGATCGCCCTGTTTCAGCGAGATGACGAACGCTCCGCTCACATTGCTGCCGAGGGTGATCGTGCCGTTGCTCGCGGCGACATCGCCGACTTCGGACCAGGTTCCGAACGAGCCCCACGCTGACTGAAGGTCTGAGTATACCAGCGGCTGCTGGTTCGAGTTGTTCCCGACAATCGGTCCGATGCAGTTGGGCGGATTGTTCTGGGGGACGTTCAGCGCAGTGGTCGGGTACCAGTAGGTGACACCGACGCCCCAGCTGAACGTGTTAAAGCCATTCGTCGCCCCAAATGGCGCCCAGCGGCAGTTGGCCGCCGGCGTGTCTTCCGCGCGCGCCGCAACCGGCACCAACAGGACTGCCGACAGTGCCACAATCAGGACGGAACGCTTCATCAACACTCCCCAAGTCTCGCGAGGACTACGATAGCCTCGTGGTTTCGATCCGCAAGGATATCACTTCTACCCAATCGATTCAAGCGGTCTTTCGCCTTTATCGTTGCAAGATGGGTACCGCAGGATGGTTGTATCGGTGTAGTATAGCTAACTCATTTACCATCAAGCACTTGTCTATTTCCTTGCCGAAGTTGCGGAAACACGAAAATCGATTCATATTCGCAGCATTGTTGCGTCCATGCAGCACTATAGCGATCGAGTCGTGATTTCACCTCTGACTCCGGTGGCAGCGTGCGGCTCATTGCCTGCTGGCGGTCAATCGCCTCATTGGCTATCCCGTTGCTCGCGCTGGCCCGAATGTGGCGACGACCGGTCGTCGTCATCGCGGACACGCAAAGTCAGGGAGGCCGCCAGAAGCAGTGAAACGCCACCGATCAGCAGCGCGTCGATGGCTGCGCCGGCGAAGACATGACTGACCATGAATCCCAGGACCGCGGCCGCAACGATTTGGGGTATCACGATGAAAAAATTGAAGACGCCCATGTAGTAGCCCATCTTCGACGGCGGCAGCGCGCCGGTCAGGATCGCATACGGCACGGAAAGAATGCTGGCCCGCGCGATGCCGACCCCGACCATCGAGCCGAGCAGGTAGCGCGGATTGGTTACCACAAAGGTCGAGAGCAGGCCGAGCGCCCCGCACACGAGGCAGCTCGCGTACGCCACCGTCCGGCTGGTCATCCTGGCCAGCACCGGGATCCCGAAGGCGACGATCGCCGCCACGCCGTTGCACACCGCGAAGCTGACGCCGACCCAGCTGGCGCCCTCGTTATACAGTGCAGACGTCGTTTCGGTGGTGTGGTAGGACGATCTCGCCGATCGCGCCGAAGGCGGCCTGCCCCGGCATCATCGGTGCCATCGCCATCTTGCCGCCCATCGGCACCGCCATTGGTATTGCCATCTTCTCCCCAGCCGGCATCGCCATCGGGCAGTCCTTCATCATCGCCATCATGGCCGCGTGATCCATCTCGCCCGCCGCCGAGTGGTCCATGCTGGCCATCATCTTATCGCATTCGGCCTTCGTCTTGGCCGGCGGCTTCACCGGCGTCTGCGCGTGGCTTGTGATCGCGATCCCCGTGGTGAGCGCCACAGTCATCGCGATGCGAATCATTCTGGACATGTCGACACTCCTGGTAGTGGTCTGCGCCTGCGGTCCGGCAACTACCGGAAACCTACGGTGGGGCCCCACTCCGAGTATGAAGACGGACACGACAAGGCCGGCTTCCCTGGTGGAAAGCCGGCCTCGTCCCCTGCTCGCTGCGGGTCCCTAGATCTTGACGCCCAGTTCTTCCTCTTCCGGCATCGCTGCAAACAACGCTTCTGCCGTGATCGGTACCTCGACCACTTCCGGTGCCGGCGGCGGTGGCTCGAAGCCCACCGGCGGATTGATCTCCAGGTCGACGTACCGGTAATGCCCGGTGCCCGCCGGAATGAGATGCCCGATGATGATGTTCTCCTTGAGGCCGCGGAGTTCGTCCTTGGCGCCACGGATACCAGCATCGGTGAGGATGCGCGTCGTTTCCTGGAATGACGCCGCCGAGATGAACGACTGCGTCGTCAGCGACGCCTTCGTGATGCCGAGCAGCACCGGCTCAGCCACTGCCGGCTTCATCTTCCGCTTCATGACCCGCTCGTTCTCGTCGCGGAATGACTGACGATCCACCGTCTCGCCATCGAGGAACGTGGTATCACCCGGATCGGTGACGCGTACCTTCTGGAGCATCTGACGCACGATCACGCCAATGTGCTTGTCGTTGATGCGCACGCCCTGCAGACGATACACTTCCTGCACTTCGTTGAGCAGGTATTC
>JANYCP010000101.1 GCA_025360265.1 Gemmatimonadota bacterium | reverse complement strand
TTCTATCGCCCGACGGTTCGATACTACGACAAGCCAACGTCAAAGAATGCGCCGAAATTGTCGCCCTACATTCTGATCGGCGAGCGGCTTCGGGGATTCGGCCAGTCACGGCTGAGTGCCGACAGCGCCGTGACGCTCGACCATGATTCGCTGCACACGACAAGCGACTCGATCCAGCTCGATCGCGGCAAGACAACCGTGGCATTGTTGCTTGGCAAACCGGCCACGGTCCGGCGTGCTGGCAGCGATTCGTTCCTGGTAATTGGTCACGAGATCCGGTTCCGGCTGGAGGACGACAAGATTCGTGATCTGCGTTCGTTCGTCAACGCGAAGGTGGTGCGGAGCTCGACCGTCATAACAGGTGATACCGTTCTGATGGCGTTCACCATGGAAAAGCTGGGGCTCACGCTGGCGTGGAGCCGGCAGGGTGCCGCCACGATCGTTAGCGAAGGTTACGACGTCGTTGGCGACTCGCTTGCTGTCGAGACACCGGGAGAGTTGCTCAAGGAGATCCGGGTCTTCCATCACGGCAGGATCACGAACCCGCCCGACACTACGATCAAGGCAGCGCCGCGCTTTCCTGGCGACACGATCAAGCCCGACACGACGCGCAACTACCTCGCCGGCGATCGCGTGAACGCGCGGTTCGGGCAGGTGGATTCTGCCGGTGCCGTTGTCACCCGACTCCGCGCGCTCGAGGCATTCGGCAAGTCGCCGGTACAAGCCCAGTCCTTGTTCAGTCGTATGGTCGCTGCCAAGGACGGCAGAATTTCGCCGTCGATCAACTACACCAAGGCCGACACGATCCTGATGCGGATGAAGGGTGGCGACTCATCCGGCGTCGCTGCCGTGCAGGCGTACGGTCACGTCGATGGAATCCAGCTGGAAACGGCGTCGGCGCCCAAGGCGAAGGCCGATACCATTAAGCCGGTGCCCAAGAAGGGCGGCCCGTGAGCGTCCTTCGCGCGGCCGGACTCCGCAAGAGCTATCACCGTCGAGCGGTGGTGAACGATGTCGCGCTCGAATTGGCGCAGGGCGAAATCGTCGGACTGCTCGGCCCCAATGGCGCCGGCAAGACAACATCGTTCTACCTGATCACTGGCCTGATCCGCGCCGACGACGGCACGATTCATCTCGACGATGAAGACCTGACCGACCTGCCGATGTACAAGCGAGTCCGCCGCGGTCTCGGCTATCTGCCGCAGGAACCATCCATCTTTCGCCGGATGACGGTGGAGCAGAACGTGCTCGCCATCCTCGAGGTGCTCAAGCTGACGAAGGCCGAGCGGCTGGAGCGGCTCGAGAAGATGCTTGCGGAGCTTGGCCTCACACCGCTCCGGCACGCGCAGGCCTATACGCTCAGCGGTGGCGAACGTCGTCGGCTCGAGATCACCCGTGCGCTGGCAACCAATCCGAAATTCATGCTGCTGGACGAACCGTTCGCCGGGGTCGACCCGATCGCCGTTCACGATATTCAGACGATCGTCGCTTCGCTGCGGGACCGCGGCATCGGCGTTCTCATCACTGATCACAACGTGGAGCAGACCCTGGAGATTGTCGACCGCGCGTACATCATGCATGAAGGCACGGTGCAAGCGGCTGGATCGGTGGAGGAGCTGGTCTGGAACGACCGCGTCAGCGATCTCTACCTGGGACCAACCCTCACGGCGCGACTCCGTAGTCGCCTGGCGAAGCCCGCATGAAGACCGGCCTGCATCAGCAGACGGGGATGCGCCAGGAATTGCGCATCAATCCGCGCCTCTACCAGGCGATGGACATGCTGTACATGCCCATGCTCGACCTGCAGCAGCACCTGCAGCAGGAATTGCTCAACAACCCGTTCCTCGAGCTCGAGGAGCCGGAAGAGGAAGCACAGCCAGAGAAGACTACTGAGCAGGAGCAGGAAGAGGTCAAGAAAGACGATGAGGTGGACTGGGAAGAGATCCTGACTAATGGATTCGAAGTCGGCGGCCAGCGCGAGCAGTTCGAGTCGCTCCAATACGTGGAACCGGTATCTGTGGAGAGCCGGGATCTCTCCGATCACCTGCGCGATCAGTTGCAAATGCTCGAAATCACGCCGCGCCAGAACCTGCTATGCGAAGAGATCATCGGCAATATCAACGAAGACGGCTACCTGAGTGCCACGCCTGATCAGATCCTGGAGTCGGTCAATCAGTGGCTCATGGCCAATAATCCAGCGGCCCATGCGCACGACCAAGAAGAGGCCGATCCCTTCGATATCGATGAGGACGAGTCAGAGACGCCGATCAATGGCCACGGCAACGGTGCGGCACTGCCACCTGGCGTGCTGGTGTTCTCGATGGCCGAGTTTGATGTCGCGTTGGCACTGGTGCAGCAGCTGGACCCGGCGGGCGTAGCGTCGCGGGATCTACGGGAATGCTTGCTCCTGCAGCTCAAGGACGTTGGCGAAACCACATCGCTCACGTATCGCTTCGTCGACGAGGCGTTCGCCGACTTGATTGCACACCGATGGAACGATCTCGCCCGTCGATTTGCGGTGGATGCCCGAACAGCGCAGACCGCCGCGGACGCCTTGAAGCGGCTCGATCCGAAGCCCGGGCTGAAGTATTCGGCCAAGAGCGACGCCTACGTCACGCCGGACCTGATTGTCGACAAGATCGAAGACCGCTACCACGTCTTCCTTAATGACACCGGGGTCCCGCGGCTGCGGTTGTCGCGCGCGTACCAGGAGATCGCCCGCGATCGCGCCAAGATGACCGCGGAGAACAAGGACTTCATCGCCTCGCGGATGAATAGCGCCACGTGGATGATCCAGGCGATCGAGCAGCGACGCCAGACGATGCTCAAAGTCATGAACTTCATCGTGGATCGTCAGCGCGATTTCTTCGAGAAGGGAATTGAGTTCCTGCGGCCACTCACGCTCCGTGAAGTGGCTGAAGTGATCTCGATGCACGAGTCGACCGTGAGCCGCGTCACCAACGAGAAGTACGTCCAGACGCCTCGCGGGGTGCTACCGCTCAAGTTCTTCTTCTCGAGTGCGCTCTCCACAGCCTCGGGAGAAGACGCGTCGGCGCGTTCGATTCGCGCGAAGCTCGAGAAGATGGTGGCCGAAGAGAAGCCGGCGAAGCCGCTGACGGACCAGCAGATTGTCCACCTCTTCGAAGAACAAGGCATTCAGATTGCCCGGCGTACGGTTGCGAAGTACCGCGATCAGCTGGGAATCCTTCCCGCCCGCATGCGGAAGCGCGTATGAGCAATTCTGTCCGAGTGTCGCTCCTTGTTCCCGCCAAGGATGAGGCGGAGAACCTCCCGGAATTCATCCGACAGTGCGCCGAGGCGTTGCCGGCGCTCGGTGTGCCATACGAGGTCGTCGTAGTCGATGACGGCTCGCGCGATGCGTCAGCAAGCGTTCTTCGCGACCTCGCGTCGCGCTACACGTTTCTGCAGGTCGTGACGCACCTCCGGCAGCGTGGCATTGCCGACGCATTGCGAAGCGCTGCCGACGCTGCGACCGGCGATGTGCTGGTATTTTACCCGGCGGACCTCCAGTACCGTCCGGACGATGTCGGCAAGCTGGTTGCGCCGATCCTGGCCGATGACGCAGATATTGTCACCGGGACCAAGCAGGGCAAGTACGAGAAGGCCTTCGTTTCGTCCGTGTACAACACGCTGTGTCGCTGGCTGTTCGGCATTCGCGTCACCGACCTCAATTCGGTCAAGGCATTTCGGCGCGAAGTCATGCTCGTGCAGCCGCTTCGTCCCGACTTTCACCGGTTCATGGTGGTGATCGCTGCCGCAGAGGGATTTCGGCTGACATCCACGCCGGTGCCGCTTTATCCACGTACAGCGGGCATCTCGAAGTTCACCTGGCGGCGGATCCCGGTTGGCGTACTCGACCTGCTCTCGGTCTGGTTCCAGCTCCGATTCGGTCGCAAGCCGATGCTCTTCTTTGGGATCGCCGGCGCGGCGCTCTTCTTTATCGGCATGGTGGCCGGTGTGATCGCCCTCGTGCTCCGTTACGGCTACCTGCTCGGATTTGCCGACTTGAAGAACGGCTTCCGCCCACTGCTCACATTCATCGAGATGATGGTCGTCAGCGGCTTTGTGCTGTTCGGTTTCGGGTTTATTGGCGAAATGCTTGCGGGTGTGCGCGAGGAGCAACGAGAGCTCCTGCGGCGCCTGCAGGCGAGCCGGCACGATTGAACTGATGCGTGTGGTGTGGATCACGCATAACTATCCGCGGTTCGCGGGAGATGTTGCGGGCGGCTTCCTGCATCCGCTCGCCGTTGCACTTCGGCAATCTGGAGTGGACGTCAGGGTGGTTGCACCGAGCGATGCGGGGCAGGGTGGCGAGGCACCGCTCGATGGCGTTCCAGTGCGTCGAGTCCGCTACGGCTCGGCGGCGAGTGAACGACTCGCCTATCGCGGCACGATGACCGATGCGCTCAAGTCGCCGGGCGGCGCGTTCGCCTTCAATCGTTTACGAAGTGCGTTGCGAGCCGGTGCTGAGGCGGAACTCGAAGGCGCAGGTGCGGATGCAGTAGTGCACGCCCACTGGTGGATTCCGGCCGGACTCGCGGCGCCGATCGGTGTGCCAATGGTGCTCACCTGTCACGGAACTGATGTTCGGTTGCTCGATCGCATTCCGATGGCGCCGTGGCTCGCGCGGCCCACATTTCGCCGTGCCCGCGTCGTCACGACGGTCTCGAAGTCACTGGCCGATACGGTGAAGCGACGGATTGGGATTGAAGTAGCTGCGGATGCAATTCAGCCGATGCCGGTTGCAGTGGTGGATCGCCCGTGGAGTGATCGCACCGGCGGAGCGGTCGTGATTGGGCGACTCACCGAGCAGAAGAGGGTGCATTTGGCGATTCAGGCCTTCACCATTGCGCATCGCGCCGGCGAGTGCTCGACGTTGACGATTGTGGGCGATGGACCAGCGCGACCGGCACTCGAACGGGTTGCCGCGCAATGTGATCTGGCAGGCGCGCTGCAATTCACAGGACAGGTGGACCCGGTGCGGATTCCTGGATTTCTGGCGCACGCCAGCTGCTGCATCATGCCGGCTGAGCGTGAAGGGTTTGGGCTGGCAGCGGCCGAAGCGCTGATGCAGGGCGTTCCTGTCGTCGCATGCACCGATGGCGGTGGGCTCGCCGACGTTGTGCCATCGTCGGGCGCAGGCCGCACCGTCGGGCCGACGGGTGGCGCCATTGCCGCTGCACTGCTGGAGCTGATCCGGGATCCTGATGCTGGCACGGCGGCCCGTGAAGAGGGAGTTCGCTGGCGGCAATCCCTCTCTCCTGAATCGGTCGCCCAACGGTGTCTTACCTGGTACCAGCGAGCGATTCATGCGTAAGACGCACTGGCGAATCTTGCAGGGCATCGGTGCCGTTGTGCTCCTCTACTTTCTTGCCCAACATTTTCGCGTGGTCTGGGCGAAGGCAGAAGACCAGCACATCCAGTGGTCGTTTCATTGGGAATTCATCATCGCCGCGGTCATCATCACGTGGGCGATGTATGGGGTGCTGATCTGGGGCTGGCGCACGATCCTGCAAGGCTGGCGCGAGTGGCTTCGCATTGTCGATGCAGCCCGCATCTGGACGGTATCGAACTTGGGATCGTTCGTCCCGGGCGGCGTCTGGGCGATCGCCGGAATGGCGGTCATGGCGCAAACGAACGGCGTCTCCGGTGCCGCGGCGACTGGCTCGGCCATCGTAATGCAGCTCGTCTCATTGGCCACCGGCGTGATGCTCGCCCTCGCTCTGGTCGGCACGCCAATTCTTGATCGCGTGCTTGGGGATTGGGGTACGATCGCCGGGATCACGATCGCGACTGGCACGTTGATGCTCGCCATCGCGCTCACCTCGCCGTCGTTGACCCGCCGCATCGGCTTTCTGATCGGGCGGCCGGACTTGATTCGCCCGGTGGACCCTGGGGCGCTCGCGGGAGCGCTGTTCGCCAATCTCGTGGCGTGGACCGGATACGGCATTGCATTGCAACTGGTCGCGCTCGGGACACTCAGCGGAGTCGACCTCACCTGGTCCGTCGCAACCGGCGCCTTCGCCGCGTCGTATGTAGCAGGGTATGTCGTCGTGATCCTTCCCAACGGCCTTTTCATCCGGGAAGGAGTGATGGCAGCGATCCTGATTTCCAACGGAGTACCAGCACCATCGGCGTTCGCACTGGTCGCCGCGTCCCGAGTCATCGTGACCATCAATCAGGTCGGAGCGGCCTTGCCGTTCCTCCTCTTCAGGAGCAGGCCGAGTGATACCTCCAGTTCCGTCTGACACGAAGTTTGAGCCGCGGTTCCCACTGCTGATCGCGGTCGGGATCTTCATCCTCGCTGCACTCTCGCTCATGTATCCCATGCTGTCGGGCCAGATTGTTGGTGGCTCTGACCAGATCAGCGTCGGGTACGCGCTGCGAACGGTCGCAACGGAAGGCATGCAGCACTCGGGGCACATTCCGCAGTGGAATCCGTTCATCTTCGGTGGCATGCCGCTGTGGGCAGTACCCGGTCACTTCGACGTGTTCTATCCGGCGGCGTGGCTGCGTTGGTTTCTCCCAGCGTCCGTTGTGCTGACGTTCGGCTTCTTCCTCCATCTCGTCATCGCCGGCATCGCGATGTATGCGCTGCTCCGTACGCTGCGCACCAGCTGGACTGCGGCGGTAGTGGGAGGTCTCGCCTATGAACTCTCGGGGATTGTGGCCTCGCAACTGAGCCCGGGTCACGATGGCAAGCTGTACGCCGCAGCACTCGCGCCTTTTGCATTTGTCGCACTCCTCAAGGCGATCCGCGGCCGCAAAACCGGTTACTTCGGTTGGTTCGCCCTGGTGATTGGCCTGATCATGTTGACGCCACACTACCTGGCGGCGTACTACGTGCTGGTTGCGAGTGCGCTCTTTACGCTGTGGCTGGTCTTTCTCGATCCCGAGCGCTCCAAGACACGCTCGCCGGTTGTGCCTCTCGCTCTGGCTGCATTCGCTGTGGTGGTTGGGTTGGGCATTGCCGCTGTTGAACTACTGCCCGTGCAACACATGGTGGCCTATACACCACGCGCAGTGGGCGGCGACAGTTTCGGCTACAGCTATGCCAGCAGTTGGGCGATGGCTCCCGAAGAATTGATGACGGCGATCCTGCCGCAATTCAACGGCGTGCTCGACTACTACTGGGGCTTCAACGGGATGAAGGACCACACCGAGTATCTCGGTGCGATTGTTGTGGTGCTGTTGTTCCTCGGCATCCCGGCGGCGGGACGTCGCAAGTTGACGCTGCCGTTCGGTGCAATCGGAGTGCTCTTCCTGCTGGTAGCCTGGGGTGACCACTCGCCGTTTTACAAGCTCTGGTACCTGATGCCCAGGATGAGCCAATTCCGCGCCCCCGGACTGGCCTTTTTCATGGTGGCTCTTGTGTGCTGCGTATTTGCCGGCTTCGGCGTCGACCAAGTGCTGCAATCGAAGGCCAAACGTTCTTCGCTGCTTGCACTGCTCGGCACGATAGGCGGCATCGCGATTCTTGCGGCTGGCGGATTGCTCCAAGGCGTGACCGAATCGCTCGCGAACCCGGCCAAACTTGAAATCGTGAGCGCGAACGCCGGACAACTCCAGGCGGGTGGACTTCGCTTGCTCATCGTGGTGGTGATCGGCGGGGCAGTGCTTTGGCTGATCCAGTTTCGCAAGATTACCGGGTACGCTGCATCGGCCGCGTTGTTCGTCGTGGTCGGTGCCGACAATTGGTCAATTCTGAAACAGTTCCCGACATGGTTCCCGCCGGCGAAGGTCACCTTCGCTGACGACCGTCTCACCACGGCGATGAAAAAGACGCCGATGCCGTATCGCACGTTCAGTCCGTACTCGCCGGACGGCCCGCCCGAATGGAATGGGTTGAACGTGTACTGGGCAGCGGCGCTGATGTCGCGCGGAGTGCCGACGCTGTTCGGATACCATGGCATGGAGAGTCGCTTCTTTGATGCCGCGCTCGGAGGCAAGAACGTCTGGCGATATCAGTTCTCACCAAACCTCTGGGATCTCTACGCAGTGTCGTTCATCATCGAGACAGATGAACAGCCGGGAACGCCGGACTTTCACAAAATCCTCGGGCCGGAACGGCTCGACAATCTGACAGGACTTCGTCGCCACAGTGGCCCGGACCTCTCGGCTGTTGTGTTGAGGCGAGACTCTGCAGCCAAGTGGGTGCGAATTGTGCCGCAAGCAGTGTTCGTGGCTGAAGACGACATTTCACCGACCGTCGCACAGGCGAAGTTCCCCTACGACAAATTCGTGCTGTTCAACGACACTACGTCGGTGAAGGCGATCAAGGCAGCTGCCGGCATTGCAATGCCGGATTCGGCGACGGTTTCGGCGTCCCTGGCATCATGGGAGCCAGGGGCGATGACCGTGAAGCTCACGGGCACTGATCCGCGTACTACGTATCTGCTGGTGGCGGAGAATTGGTATCCCGATTGGCATGCAATGATCGACGGCAAGCCAGCGCCGACGCACCGCGCCGACGGCGCTTTGCTGAGCGTTGAAATCCCATCCGGAGCGAAAGAAGTGACGCTCAAGTTTGATGTGGCGGCGTATCACACCGGCGCGCTGATTTCGATCGGTGCGTTGGTCGCCGCAGTTGGCCTGTTGCTGTCCGATCGTCTGCGTCCACGGGCGGCCAATGGCTGAGCGGGCACTCGTCGTTGTACCGACGTATAACGAACGGGAGAACCTGCCGCAGATCGTTCCGGCAATCCTTGCGCAGGACCCGCGTCTGGAGATCCTTGTTGTCGATGACACCTCACCGGATGGGACTGGGGAGATGGCCGATGCATTTGCCGCTGCCGACCCAAGGGTCCATGTGCTGCATCGTCCGCTCAAGCAGGGGCTCGGCCGAGCATATCTGGCCGGCTTTGCCTGGGCGCTTGAGCGCGACTACACGCATGTCTGCGAGATGGATGCGGACTTTTCGCACGACCCCAAGAACCTGCCGCGATTCGTCGATGCCTGTTCGGACGCAGATCTCGTCGTAGGCTCCCGTTATGCCAGTGGCGTCAACGTCATCAACTGGCCGATGAGCCGGTTGCTGCTATCGTGGTTCGCGAACAAGTACGCGCGGTGGATCACCGGACTGACGCTCACTGACGCGACTGGCGGGTTCAAGTGCTTCCGGCGTGAGGTGCTTGCCGCCATTCCGTTGGACAAGGTCCGCTCCAACGGATACGCCTTCCAGATCGAGATGAGCATGCGCGCCTGGAAGAAGGGATTTCGAATCAAGGAACTGCCGATCATCTTCACCGACCGGATGGAAGGGCGGAGCAAGATGAATGGGCGCATCGTGCGCGAGGCGATCTGGATGGTCTGGTGGCTCCGGTTGCAGTCATTGCTCGGGAGGCTCCGCTGACCGTTGTTTTTCACAAAATGACCGGGTCGGGCAATGACTTCGTCATGATCGACGGCCGGAGCTCGAACCCGGCTGACTGGCCCAAGGACGCGATCGCCAGGATCTGCGACCGACGCAACGGTATTGGCGGCGACGGTCTGGTCTTTGTCGCGCCGGCAGGTGAGGGCGCGGTCCGGATGACCTACTTCAATAGCGATGGATCGCCAGCGCCGATGTGCGGTAATGCGGCGCTTTGTTCCACCCGCCTCGCGGCCCGCCTCGAGCTGGCTGACCCGAGCGGGATGACGCTGGTAACTGATGCCGCGACCTTCTCGACCCGCTGCTCGGGTCCGGGGCACATGGCGGAGCTGCACCTGCCGGACTGCGCTGTGCCGGTGCCGATCGACGTGCCAACCAGTCCGGGCGAACGGTGGATCCGGCTCGGTACCGTGGGGGTGCCGCACATCGTCGTGCTGGTTGACGACGTTTCAGCTGTCGACGTTGATCGGCGCGGTCGGGACCTCAGATTTCATCCGGCCGCAGGTGCTGCTGGCGCCAACGTGAATTTCATCGGCCCGATTCAGCCGGGTCAGGATCTGGCCGCGCCCCGGTGGGCGCTCCGGACGTACGAACGGGGGATCGAGGCTGAGACGCTCTCCTGTGGAACCGGAACGGTGGCCGCGGCGCTTGCGCTGGCATCGCTGGGGTTGACCGACCTGCCGCTGGCGGTCCGATCGTCGAGCGGAAGAATCTTGTCAGTGAGCGCCGAGGTTGAGGGTGCTGCCGCCAGTAGCGTGTGGCTGGCTGGCGAGGGGCGGCTGGTGGCGCAGGGTGTCTGGCTTGATAGCGTGGAGAAGTAGGAGTTGTTCACACTTATCCACTGGACAACTTAACATAATATACATTATACGTCACTTACTTAGAGCGATAGCTCCTGCCAATCAGACAACCCTAACTGCTTACTGATGAATCGTTTACCTGCAGCAAGCGCCTAGGGCGCCCGAAAGCAACGGGGGCCTCCGCTCCAGCGAAGACCCCGTCTCAAGTGCTCCTATCTCCTATCTCCTATCGCTTCATGCCCCCGACGCAATCTCCGCTAGCCGGACCTGCGCCTCGGTAAACGACCCGGTGGTCGAATACTTCGCGATGATCTCCCCGTAAATCTCGCGCGCCTGATCCAGCCGCTTGCCCATGCGGGCAGCCCGACCGGCATCCAACAACGCGGCCGCTTTCAGGTAGTCCATCGTGGCCTGTTCCGCGGACTTCCTGTAGGCAGCCTGCGCCTCGGTGTACTTGGCCAGGTTCTCATAAGCGGTGCCGAGGAGTTCGTTGGCGGCTGCAGCGTACTCCGGCGGCGGATTGGTCTTGAGGAAATCCCCGAGTGATGTCACGGCCAGCTCATTCTGGTTGGCCACCAGGTGGGTCTGTGCGATACCCAGTGTCGCCTCGTAGGCAGCCGGTGTCCCGCTGAACTGGGTTACAACCTTGTTGAACCCCTGCACGGCGACGCCGAAGTTGTTCTGGGCAGCAGCGTCTCGGGCCTGCTCGAGCGCCGTCGTCGCATAAACTTCCTTGCGGCGGCCGGACGTGACCACAAACCAGGCCACCAGGGCGACGACCAGGACCGCGGCTCCAGCGATGCCGAGCACCCGGATGCGCTGCGGGGTCAGGAACGTCTCTTCGGTCGAGACGTCGGCGGTCGCGATCGGTTTCGGCGTATCGTTAGTCTTGGCCATTCATGTCACTCGTAAGAGTTGGTCCGGAATCCAGCCCTCTAAAATGGCCGAACGGCGGTCGATGCGCCAGAGGAACGCCCTTCTGAGGACCAGACCTAACAACCGCAACAATCGCACGTCTCGTCTTGTGACCCCAAGATCCGATCCTTAGCTCGAACGGGAACCGACCCATTCCCCCGGAGATTTTCATGCAGGTATCACGACAATTCACCGCCGTCTGCCTCCTGGCTGGCCTCGTCGCGTGTGCAGCGAACGACGCGACCGTGGCCCCCGACTACGACCTCGCCATCAGCGATTCCACAGTACACGCCGATCTGGTCCTGGCGACCGGTCCTTTGCCGCTCCCGTTTCCGGCGCCCGCATCGAGTGGGGTCAACTCCGCCGCGATGGGAATCTGGGTTCCCGGCCACGCGGACAATTGCTCCGCGGCCGTGCACGACGCATATCGCGTGGTCGGCCCCGACGGCAAGTGGTACCCAACATGGCATCCGCCGATCGATCCGATCACCGGCTGCAGTTTTGGACACGAACACGGGATGGCCCCGAGCGGCTCGGCACTGTACGGACTGATCGGACCGATCCCGTTCGGATTCGCCAACGAAGCGCTCGACAGTTGGGCGCCCAGCTCGCCGCGTCACGAGGACCATGTCGGGCACAAGATTGCCTGGGCGAACGCGGTGCCAGTGGTGGACACCTTTGGTCGCGCGACGTCAATCACCTGCGATGTCCTCGTAAAGCTCCATCAAGGCACCCACTCCAAGGACGCCTTTACCAACAACCTGCATGAGCTGGTGTACGCGGCGAAGTGCAGCGATCAGGTATTCGTCTACGCCACCTTCCTCACGGCGATCGGCGATCCTGGTCAGTTTATCAAGGCGTGCGTGCATGACGTTGATGTCGTTGAAGTCGTTGGAGCCGCGACGCCGGCGAACTCGCCGAACGGCAATGGCAAGCGACGGATTCCGGACGCTGCGTGCGTTCGCAGCGGACAGGTCGATGAGGAATGGAACACGTCGTCGCAGATCCGGACGGCGCCCGCAGTGCGCTCGCCACGAGGCGCGGTGCTCGCACACTTCAATCCGTATTTCAACGTTTTCGCCCCATCGCGAGCGTACGATCCAACCATTACCGGACTGGTACTCAGGCCAATGGACGCCTGTTACAGCGGCGGGATTATCGCGGCATCGCCCGCTGGCCGAGCCTGTCGGGCGGCGACCGCTCGCGGCACGATCACCGGTATTACCTGGGACGACCTTCGTTCGCCGTTCAACGGCGCGAACCGCAGGGTTGCGATCAACCGGCTGGTGGTACCGGGATCCGAAACGATGGTCTGGTACACCGACCCGTTCGGGCAGAATGGAAAAACAACGCCATTTCCGGGCAGCATCCGCCAAGTACTCCGCGGCACGACGAGCGGATTGGTCGCCAGCGCTTACAAAATGGGAAAGATCGTGGTCGAGCTGGCGGCGCCAGGCGTCCACGCGCCGAACTGATTGAAGCATGCCCCCGGCAGGACTTGAACCTGCAACCTTCGGCTTAGGATGCCACTGCTCTATCCAATTGAGCTACGGAGGCGAACCCCGGAAAGATATCGGGCTGTCAGCAAGTTGAGAATGGACTGACAGCCCGGCCAGCGAACGCTAAAGTACTTTGTCAACTAACGTCTACAACACCAAACAACGCAAGACTTTATAGCCGTTGAAAACAGGCTAATGGGATTTCTCCTGGAGCCGTTTCGCACGCCAGTTGCGGACGAACTCCAGGACGATCGGCATGGCCGAAACCACGATGATCGCCATGATCACCAGTGAAAAGTTCTTCTGGACCGCAGGCAGGTTCCCAAAGAAATAGCCGGCCCAGACGAAGAGCCCGACCCAGAGCACCCCTCCCCCGATGTCATACGCCAGGAACCGCCGGTACGACATCGCCCCAACCCCAGCCACAAACGGGGTGAACGTCCGGATGATCGGGACGAACCTCGCCAGCACGATGGTCCGGGTGCCGTGCTTGGCGAAGAAGGCCTGGGTGCGATCCAGGTACTCCTTCTTGAGGTGCCTGACATTTCCCGAGAAGGCCCTGGGCCCGATCCGCCGGCCGATCCAGTAATTGACGTTGTCGCCAACAATTGCCGCGGTAGCCAGGCCAAGAAAGAGCACCCACGGGTTGAGATCGCCCAGCGCCGCAAAGCTGCCCGCCGCAAACAACAACGAGTCTCCCGGTAGCAACGGGAGGATGACCAAACCCGTTTCACAGAAAACGATCAGGAAGAGAATGCCGTACGTCCAGGCACCATAGTCCTTGATGATCACCGTCAGGTGCCGGTCGATATGCAGAATGAAGTCGAGCAACGCCTTCAGTGCACTCATTCAGCCTGCCTCGGCAAAACCAAACTCGCCAAGGAGCGGCACGAATCGCACGTCGTGCACAGCAGTTTCGTCATACGCCTCATCCTCCATGTGCTTGGTGACCAACGTGAGCACCTGCTCCGCCTGCGAGCCCACCGGGATTACCATGCGGCCGCCGGGAGCAAGCTGCGCCACCAGCGGCTGCGGGATTCCCGGGCTCGCCGCCGCGACAATGATCGCATCGTACGGCGCGCTGGGCTTCCAGCCGAGCGTTCCGTCGTTGTGCATGATCGTGATGTTGGGCAGATCGAGTCCACGGATCACGTCGTGCGCGTGCCGAGCCAAGTCCGCAACGCGCTCCACCGAGAACACCGTTTCGGCAAGCATGGCGAGCAATGCCGTCTGATATCCCGAACCAGTACCGATCTCGAGCACCCGCTCGCGACCGGTGAGTTTCACCAGTTCGCACGACCGCGCCTGTACGTAGGGCTGCGATATCGTCTGACCCGAACCGATCGGGAGTGCGATGTCTTCGTACGCCCGATGACGCAGCGACTCCGGCACGAAGAGGTGACGCGGAATCGTTGCGATCGCACGCAACACCGACATGTCGCGGACACCCTTTCCCTGCAATGTCTCGACGAGTTGTGAGCGATACCCGACAAACCCATCGCTCACGCAGGACCCTCGAGCCGCCAGTCGCGCACCGTTTGCAGCAGCGCGTGGTTGGTGAGATCGAGCTGGAGCGGCGTGATGCTGACGTAGCCCGCGGCCACCGCCGCGTGAT
>JANYCP010000094.1 GCA_025360265.1 Gemmatimonadota bacterium | reverse complement strand
CTCTGCACGCCGGGCAACGATGTCGAGTGCACGACGGCGCAAGCCGCGGCGGGCGCGAACATCATTCTCTTCACGACAGGGCTGGGCACGCCGACCGGAAACCCGGTGGCGCCGGTGCTGAAGCTTGCAACCAACTCGGAGCTTGCCCGCCGGATGCCTGACACTGTCGATCTTGATTGTGGTCCGGTCGTGGCGGGCGAGGCAACGCTGCAGGAGATGGGTGAGCGTGTGCTGGACTTGATCATCGAAACCGCGAGCGGTCGGTACGTCACCGCCGCCGAACACCTTGGACAATGGGACTTCATCCCGTGGAAGCGCGGAGTGTCGCTGTGAGTGAATCGTTTCAGTTGACTGGCAGAATTGCTGCGATCACGGGGGCGGCCAGTGGAATTGGTCGCGCCATCGCTTCGGAATACCGCCGGGCGGGAGCGACGGTCCATCTTATTGATCTCGACGCGGTCGCGGTGACGGCAACGGCACACGAAATTGGCGGCGCTGCGCATCCGCATACTTGCGACGTTTCGGACGCAGCCGCCGTGGCCAGCGTTTTCGCAGTAATCGACCCGGTCGACATCCTGGTGAACAACGCCGGGGTGTCGCACATCGGCAACATCGAAGCAACCACGCCGGAAGATTTCGAGCGATTGTTCCGGGTGAATGTGCAGGGTGTGTATCTGTGTACCCGCGCGGTCATCGCGGGCATGGCGGCCCGCGGGCGTGGCGTCATCATCAATATGGCGTCGGTCGCCGGGGCCGCTGGCCTCGCCGATCGATTCGCCTACTCGATGACCAAGGGGGCGGTGCGGGCAATGACCATGTCGATTGCTCGCGACTATGTGCAGGCAGGTGTTCGCTGCAACAGCATTTCACCTGGACGGGTACACACGCCGTTCGTCGACAACTACCTCGCGAAGCATTATCCGGGACGCGAGCGGGAGATGTTCGACAAGCTGTCCGCCACACAACCGGTGGGCCGCATGGGCCAGCCCGCTGAAATTGCGTCACTCGCCCGTTTTCTCGCGAGCGACGAGGCGGCGTTCATTACCGGCAGCGACTATCCCATCGATGGCGGATTCCTCAACCTGCACGGATGACACGATGCGATTGATCCGGTTTGGCGCTGTCGGCGACGAACGACCTGGCATCATGGACGGCAACGGTGCACGCCGCGACGCGTCTGCCTTTGGTGAAGACTGGAATGAGCCGTTTTTCGGCAGCGACGGTGTGCGCCGTCTGGCCAGCTGGCTCGACAATCACCGCGAGCCGTTGCCGACGGTGGGTGACGGTGTACGCTGGGCGTCGTGCGTGGCGCGCCCATCCAAGATCGTCTGCATCGGCCTCAACTACCGCGATCACGCCCGCGAAACGGGCGCCGCGATTCCTGTCGAACCGATTCTCTTCGCCAAGTCCACCTCTTCTCTGGTTGGTCCATTCGACGATCTCCACTTGCCGCCAGGTTCCGAGAAGACCGACTGGGAAGTCGAACTCGCGGTGGTAATCGGTGCGCGCGCATTGCTGGTGAGCGAGGCTGATGCGATGCAGCACGTCGCTGGCTACGCCCTGCACAACGACTACTCCGAGCGCGCATTCCAGCTCGAACGCGGCGGCCAATGGTTCAAGGGGAAGAGCTGGGACACGTTCGCACCGCTTGGGCCGTGGCTCGCCACCACCGATGAGATTCCCGAACCGCATCACCTGCATCTCACGCTCGACGTCAATGGCCGGCGAATGCAGGACAGCAATACCGATCAGCTGATCTTCAACGTGCCGCAATTGGTGAGCTATGTGTCGCAGTTCATGGCGCTCATCCCCGGCGACGTGATTTCCACCGGCACCCCCGCCGGCGTAGCCCTCGGCATGAAGACGCCGCGCTACCTCGCCCCCGGAGATCTGGTCGAGCTCGCGATCGATCGGCTCGGGACATCACGGCAGCGCGTAGTTGCGTGGGCACCCAGGTGATGCGCGTTGATGCCCACCAGCATTACTGGCGCTTCGATGCGGTGCGCGACAACTGGATCACCGATGAGATGGCCGTGCAACGTCGGTTGGCATGAAATCGCGACGTAGCACGGCCATCTCATCGGTGATCCAGTTGTCGCGCACCGCATCGAAGCGCCAGTAATGCTGGTGGGCATCAACGCGCAT
>JANYCP010000090.1 GCA_025360265.1 Gemmatimonadota bacterium | reverse complement strand
GGCGGGCACCGCGCTCGTGTTCTTCCCGCTCGTGGTCACCTGGGTATGTGATAGCGCCGCGATGCTCGGCGGGCAGATGATCGGTGGCCCGAAGTTGGCGCCGACAATATCCCCGGGAAAAACGCGCGCCGGCGGTATCGCGGGACTCGTCGGCGGGACGGCCGTTGGCGCAGCGTTCGCGCTATTCGTGTTCCCGCGAGTCAACCTGCAGGTCGATCTTCTCGCCGCGATGTTGCTTGCGTTCGCGCTCTCGGTGATCGGACAGATCGGCGACCTGGCGGAATCGTTGTTCAAGCGCGAGGCCGGAGTCAAGGATTCTTCCGCGCTGATTCCCGGGCACGGTGGCGTACTCGATCGCCTCGATTCACTCTACTTTGCCATTCCCGCTGCCGCGATCGGGTTTCACGTTCTGGGCATCATCTGATCCGCGGCGTCGCAGTCCTCGGCAGCACGGGATCCATTGGCACTTCGACGCTCCGGGTACTCGACCGGCATCGCGACGATTTTCGCCTCGTCGCACTCGTCGGGGGGTCCAATCGTAGCGTCCTCGTTGAACAGGTGGCTGCGTGGCGGCCGCGCCTGTCCGGATTGGTGCATGCCAACGGCGATACCACGTTTGCCAGCGGACCGGGCGTCCTGGTTGATGCCGCGACCCATCCGGACGTCGATATCGTCGTGAATGCAGTGGTCGGTGCGGCGGGACTGGATGCCACACTCGCAGCGCTTCGAGCGGGAAAGCGTGTCGCGCTCGCCAACAAGGAATCGCTGGTGATGGCCGGTGCCCTCGTGGCCGAGGCAGCAAGGAGCGGCGGCGGTGAGGTCGTGCCGATTGACTCGGAGCACAGCGCGGTGTTGCAGTGTGTGGCCAATCAGGGATGCGCGCCATCGCGCGTGGTGCTGACTGCGTCGGGTGGACCGTTTCGCACCTGGGAATCGGATCGCATTGCCAAGGCGACGGTGGCCGAGGCGTTACAGCATCCCACCTGGCGGATGGGTTCGAAGATCACGGTGGATTCGGCCACGCTTGCCAACAAGGCGCTTGAAGTCATCGAGGCGCACCACCTCTTTGCCCTCGGGTACGATGCGATCGAAGTCGTGGTGCATCCGCAGAGCATCGTGCATGCCTTCGTCGAGTTTCCCGATGGCAGTGTGCTGGCGCAGCTGGGCTTTCCCTCGATGGAGCTCCCGATCCTGTACGCACTTTCGCATCCGAAGCGTCTTTCAGACGATGGCCAGCGACGGTTCGATCCACTTTCGGCCGGTCCGCTGACATTTGAGCCATTGCGCCATGACGCGTTTCCGGCCTTCATGCTGGGAGTGGCGGCCGGGCGGGCGGGCGGCACGATGCCGGCGGCGTTCAACGCAGCAAACGAGGTGGCAGTGGGGGCATTTCTCGCAGGGCAGATCACCTTTGGCCGGATCGCGTCGACGATCGATGACGTGTTGACGGGAATCTCGTCGACGGCGGCAGTGACGATCGACAGCGTACGTGCCATGGACGCTGAGGCCCGTCGCCGCGCGACCGCTGCGGTGTCACAATGATCGGTAACGTCGTGTATACCGTGGCAATTCTGGCCATCGTGCTCGGCATTCTGGTCTTCGTGCACGAGCTCGGCCACTACATGGCAGCGAAGGCGTTCGGCGTCTGGGTGCATCGTTTCGCCATCGGTATTGGCAAACCGATTCCCGGTTTGACGTTCCAGCGCGGCGAGACCGAGTGGGCCATCGCATGGCTGCCGCTCGGCGGCTACGTCAAGATGGCGTCGCGCGATGCCGATCCGGCGTCGTCGGTGCTTGAGGGGAACTCGTCCGCTGAAGTGCCGCCCGATCGTGTCTTCGAAGCGAAGCCGGTGTGGCAACGGATGGTGATCATTTTGGCGGGTGTCACGCTCAATGCCGTCTTCGCGTTGCTGATCTTCACCGGACTCGCCTGGAAGAACGGACGGCGCTATGACCCGACCACTACGCTTGGGCGTGTTGTCGCCAGTGCGCTCCCGCCGGAAGCCCAGGCGCTTGCCTCCGTGCCGCGCGGCACGCGTATCACTGCGGTCGATGGTCATGGGGTAAAGGCGTGGGACGAAATTGTTGAGCGGATAGTCGAAGGAGCCAGCAACGAGATTGTCATTTCGTTCGATGGACATCCGGATGTGGTCATTCCGCTGCATCGGGACGCATTGGCGCAGCGGGGCGCGTTGGCGAGTCCGGAGGCCATCGGGCCGACGCAGCTGCCGGTGATTGGCGCCATCTCCTTGGGATATCCGGCGCAGGTCGCTGGGTTGGCTGTTGGCGATTCCATCGTCGCGATCGACGGTGCCTCGATCACCTGGTGGAGTGATGCGGTGGACCGGATCGAGCCATCGGCCGACAAGGCGCTGCAGATCGACGTGGTGCGGGACGGCGCAACGCAGAGTTTCACCGTGACGCCCAAGTCGGATCACAAAGTCATCGAGGACGCCAAGTCGCCGATGGTTGGCAGGATTGGCGTCGGTCCGAAAACCCCGTACCTCACCGAGTCACTCTCCTTCTTCGGTGCGATGAAGGCAGGCGCGGGCGCGTCGTTGTCGGCAGCGGGTACTATCGTCAGGACGCTCCGTGGCCTGGCCAACGGGCGAGTCTCCACCAATCAGGTGGGCGGGCCAATCCTGATCGGGCAGATGGCAGCGCAGGAAGCACGGGCAGGAATCCAGCCGTTGCT
>JANYCP010000075.1 GCA_025360265.1 Gemmatimonadota bacterium | reverse complement strand
GACATTGCTTTCTCACCGGGCACACCTCACACCGCATCACCCGCGCCGTACACACCAGCGCCCCCAATTCCATCAGCGCCTGATTGGTCGCCCACGCCGCGGCGCCGTTTCTCGGGATCAGTTCCTTCGCGCGGTCCCAGAGTTTGCGATCCCCAGCAGCACCCTTCTTGACCCGCGGATGAAACGCACGCCGCAGCACGCGTGACACATTGGTGTCGACCGCCGGCTCGGCCAGTTCAAATGCAAAGCTCATCACTGCGCCCGCGGTGTACGCCCCGATTCCGGGGAGCGAACGCAGAACCGCCAATTCCTGTGGCATTTCCCCGTCGTAGTGCGTCACCACATCGTGCGCTGCCCGCCTTAAATTCTCTGCCCGCCGATAGTAGCCCAACCCGTCCCATGCCTCGCGCACCCGCTTTGGCGGTGCGGCGGCGAGATGATGGATCGTCGGGAATTGCGCGAGGAATCGCGGCCAGTATTCAGTGACCCGGGAGACCTGGGTCTGCTGCAGCATGACCTCGGACACGAGGATCTGATATGGATCGCGAGTGCGGCGCCAAGGCAGGTCTCGCCCGCTGCGGCGGAACCAGGCGAGGAGGTTTCGGCGGAAACGCCGCCGATTCACCTGGGCGTCAAGGATGGACTTTCGAGGCATCGAAGGGCAAGATAGAGGTTCACATATGAATCGTCGAGCACCGGGAGCGGCATGAGCAGTCTGGTTGAATGGGCGATGTTCCGAGCGGGACGCAGTGTGCTTGACCCATTGGCGGCTGTCGGTCGTTTCGCCGACCTGATGGTCGAGATGGGTCGCGGCCTGGTCGAGGTGAAGATCTGGTTTCCCCGGACCATGGAAGAGGCCTGGAGCATCGGTGTCGGGTCGCTCTTCATCGTCCTGATGATTTCGTCGTTCACCGGCGGAGTCACCGCACTGCAGGCCGGCTATCAGTTCACCGGCAACATCCCGATCTACGTCGTTGGCTCGTTGGTAACGGAATCGGTGGTACTTGAACTCGGCCCGGTGCTCGTGGCACTCATCCTCGCCGGACGAATCGGCGCGCGCTACGCCGCCGAGCTCGGCACGATGCGCGTCACCGAGCAGATCGATGCGCTCGAGTCGCTCGGCCGTTCACCGGCAAGTCACCTGCTCATTCCGCGCGTCCTTGCCTGTCTATTGATGATCCCGGTATTGGTGGTCATCGCAGATTTTGTGGCGGTCGGGACCGGCTGGGTCATCGCCAAGTCCACGCTAGGAATTTCCAATCAGGATTTCGCCTACGGTGCGCGAGTGTACTGGCACCCGCTCGATGGCTGGTATTCGATCATCAAGGGATTCTTCTTCGCCGCAGCGATCGGATTGATCTCCTGTTACCGCGGCTATACCACGCAGCAGGGCGCCGAGGGTGTTGGGCGCTCCGTGACCGGAGCGGTGGTCACCACGTCGGTGTTGGTACTATTGCTTGACGTGATCCTCGCCAAGCTGATCCTGAAGCCATAATGATCGAAATCAAGAACGTCTCTAAACGGTTCGGTTCGCAGAAGGTGCTTAACGGCGTCAATCTCGTCGTCAACGAAGGTGAGACGATGGCGCTGCTGGGCCCTTCGGGCACCGGCAAGAGCGTGCTACTCAAAGCGATCATCGGGCTGATCCGCCCCGATCGCGGTGAAATCATCGTTGATGATCAGCATGTAGAGTCCCTCAAGCGTGTTGCATTGTCCAAGTTGCGCGCCACGATTGGATACGTATTCCAGAATGGCGCGCTGTTCGATTCGATGGACGTGTTCGAGAACATCCGTCTTGGGCTGACGGATGAAGCGGAGTTCAAGAACCCGGAATATGCCAGGACGCGCGCGGCGGAGTGTTTGCGGTTGGTAAATCTCCAACCAGACACGATGAAGAAGATGCCGGCGCAGCTTTCCGGCGGGATGCGCAAGCGAGTTGGCATCGCGCGAGCCATTGCGGGGAAGCCCAAATACGTGCTGTACGACGAGCCGACGTCGGGCCTCGATCCGGTCAACTCGGACATCATTGATGCCCTGGTGACCCGGCTCAAGGATGAACTGGGCGTGACCAGCATCATGGTGACGCACGACGTGCGTGGGTCGTTCCGCACCGCTGATCGGATTGCGTTGCTTACGGGCGGCAAGATCGTGGCGATCGGACCGCCGGACGAATTCAAGGAGTCGCCAGTGGCCGAAGTGCGGGCATTCCTCGAACGAGACTTTGACCTGGAAGGAAACGGAGCCGCCAAATGAATTCCTATCAACGCAGCATCGCCGTCGGGGCGATGGTGCTCGTCACCTCGCTTGCGGTCGTGGGCGGTATGCTCTGGCTCCGCGGCAAATCGATTGGCAAGTCCGATGTCGCGATCCTCTATGAGGACATCGGCAACCTGAAGGAGGGTGCACCGGTGCGCATCTCCGGCGCCCCGGTGGGCCGTGTGGTGGACATCGTGTACCAGGGCATTGGCAAGGTCGCCATCGGACTCAAGCTCAGCGAGCCGATTGTCATTACCAGCAATGCGACGGCCTCGATCACCGGTGTCGGCATGCTGGGCGACATGGTCATCACGCTCAACCCCGGCACCGGCACCCCGCGCGCCAGGACCGACACGATCCACGGGACGATGGCGTCCGGCGTGTTCGACAAGGCGGCAGGGCTCGCCGATTCAGCGGCGATCACGCTCAGCAAGCTGAATGCGATGCTTGACAAGGAGTTGATCGTTGACCTGCGGAAGACGCTGGCCTCGTCACAGAAACTGATGGCGCATCTTGCCGACCAGAAGGACGGTCCGATGTCGCAGGTAAATCCGACCATGCTTGGCCTGCAGAAGACGATGGCTCGATTCGATACCACCATTGCACAGATGGACGTGAAGACGCTGCAGGCTCGTCTCGATACCACAATGAAGTCGGCCGCCAGCGCCACGGATCGGCTGGCCGCGATGTCGGCTCGCGCCGACTCGCTGATGGGAAAGATCCAGCGCGGCGAAGGCACCATCGGCAAGTTCATGAACGACACCACGCTCTACGTCGACCTGCGCAAGACGATGCAGGCGATGACCGACCTGCTCAATGAGATCAAGAAGAATCCGGGCAAGATCGGTGTCACCGTGAAGATCTTTTGAGGTAGCGAGTGAGCGATATCAAGGAACTTGTCCGGGCGACGCTGCTGGAACTCGGCGAAGATCCCACTCGCCAGGGTCTTGCCCGCACGCCAGAGCGAGTCGAGAAGTCGCTGCGGTTTCTGACGCAGGGATACACGCAGAGCGCCAGCAAGGTGATCGGCGACGCACTGTTTCACGAGACTCACAACAACATGGTGCTCGTGCGGGACATCGAGTTCTACTCGCTCTGTGAGCATCATATGCTGCCGTTCTACGGCAAGGCGCATGTGGCGTACATCCCGAATGGTCGCATCGTCGGTCTGTCGAAGATGGCGCGCATCGTTGACGTGTTCGCGCGCCGGCTGCAAGTGCAGGAACGGATGACCGATCAGATTGCCGACGCGCTGGTGGCGGAGTTGATGCCACACGGGGTCGGCGTGGTTCTCGGCGCGTCGCACCTGTGCATGATGATGCGCGGCGTGCAGAAGCAGGGCTCCAGCACGATCACCTCCGCAATGCGTGGCACCTTTCTCGAGGACCACCGCACTCGCGAGGAATTCCTCCGTCTGGTGCACGGCTCGCGGTGATGCAGGTCACGTTTCTTGGTACGAGTGCCGCGCTTCCCACGGTGGACCGCAACGTCTCCTCGCTGATGGTACAGCGTGAAGGTGAACTGCTGATGTTCGATTGTGGCGAAGGGACGCAGCGGCAGATGATGCGCTACACGTCGGGATTCGGCGTCGAAGACATCTTCATCACCCACTATCACTCCGATCACATTCTCGGCATTCCTGGATTGCTCCGCACCATGGGACTCCAGGGGCGCACTGCACCAATTCGGCTGCACGGTCCGCGCGGTGCGCAGCGCCAGCTCGGACCCCTGATTACGCTCGGGATGGAGTGGCCGAAGTTTCCGGTCGAAATCGTCGAGTTGCGGGTCGATGAGATCCTCAATCGCGGCGACTACGACATCGTGGTGGGCGAAGCGAAGCACAAGGGCGAATGTTTCTCATACGCCATCGTGGAGCACGACCGGCTCGGTCGCTTCGATCCCGAGCGTGCCCGCGAGATGGGGATCCCCGAGGGGCCCATGTGGGGGAAGATTCACAAGGGCGAATCGGTCACCCTTGGCGACGGACGAGTCGTCACGCCGGCCGAGCTGGTGGGGAGTCCCCGGTCGGGTCGGCGGTTGGTAATTTCGGGCGATACTGGTCCAAGCCCATCGCTTGCCGAGCTGGCGCGTGGCGCCGACCTGCTGATCCATGAGGCGACGTTTGGGTCTGACGAAGCAGAGCGAGCCCGGGAGACCGGTCACTCCACGGCCGCCGAGGCGGCGGGGGTGGCGCGGGATGCGGGAGTTCGGCGGCTCGCCCTGACGCATATCTCTGCCCGGTATACCCGGGAGGCACCGGAGCTGATGGCAGAGGCGCGGGCGGTGTTTGAGTCGACGGATATTGCAAGGGATGGCATGGTGGTGGACGTGCCGTACAGGTCGCCCTGAGCGTAGCGAAGGGCCCAGCGCGACATTGTTTTCACCCCCTCCTGCCCGTACTTTATGCCTCCCCTCCCGGGGCTGTAGCTCAGATGGGAGAGCGCTGCATTCGCATTGCAGAGGTCAGGGGTTCGATCCCCCTCAGCTCCATAGGCCCGTACCGGTTCTCCGGTGCGGGCATTGTTTTTGCCCCTGTCTGGCCAGTCCAATGAGCAGCCGGGCCGATCGAACCACGAATTCGACCCTTCCGGCGCCCGCCGTCCTTCCTTCACAACGCCCCAATGGGCACCCGTTGGAAGGGCGCGCGGGCGCCATCAGCCTCGCCTCCGATCCAAGCGGCGATGTTCGCCTCTCCGAGGTGGTCAGCGCGCTTTCCTATGCCCTCGACATCACTGAGGGGCAGCCAATGGGTCATGCAACACGCACGACCCTGATCGGGATGCGGATCGCCCGACAGCTTGGCCTCTCCCAGGACCAGTTGAGCGCGCTGTACTATGGCCTCCTGCTCAAGGACCTTGGTTGTTCGAGCAACGCGGCACGACTTGCGACGCTCTTCGGTTCCGATGATCAACTGCTCAAGCACGCATTCAAGTTGACCGACTGGACGGCGACCAAGGACGCGGCGCGATATGCATTCAAGCATTCGCTTCCCGGCAAGGGAAGGATTGCGAAGGCGTGGCACATGCTGATGCTCGGTGTCCGCGAACAGGGAACCGCCCGCGAAATGGTGGCGACCCGCTGCGAACGCGGTGCCGACATTGCGCGTTTGCTACGCCTGCCATCAGGAACCCCCGACGCGATTCATTCGGTCGAGGAGCACTGGGATGGCAGCGGCATGCCGTTCGGACTCCGCGGTTCGGCGATTCCGCTGCTTGGTCGGATCGTGTGTCTTGCACAAACTGTGGAAGTGTTTGCGGCGGCGTTCGATGTCCGAACGGCGTACGAAATGGCGCGCACCCGCCGCGGTCGCTGGTTTGACCCGACACTGGTCGAGGCCATGGCGTCGTTTGAATTTGATAGCGCCTTCTGGGGCGGACTCCGCAGTTCTGCCACGCTGGCCTTGGTGAGCGCGATCGAACCGGAAGACGAAGTGATCCGCTGCGATGAGGATCAACTTGATGCGGTGTCCGAGGCGTTCGCGCGAGTCATCGACGCGAAGAGTCCGTACACGTCGCGGCATTCGGTCAACGTGTCATCAATCGCCGTCAACGTCGGCGCATCAATGGGAATTGCCGGTGACGATATGCACACGCTGCGTCGTGCCGCGTTGTTGCACGACATTGGTAAGCTCGGTGTGTCCAACCGCGTGCTCGACAAACCGGCGGCGCTCGATCCGGATGAATGGGCATCGATGCGGAAGCACACTGCCTTCACCCTCGAGATCCTGAAGCGGGTCGCGCGCTTCCGCCAGTTTGCCGCGACTGCGGCGGCACACCACGAGCGACTCGACGGTTCCGGCTATCACCTGGGACTGCACGGCGATCAGCTCGGCACGATCTCGAGAATCATTGCCGTGGCAGACGTCACCGAAGCGGTGTCGGCCGATCGGCCCTATCGGGCCGGCATGCCGGTGGAAGAAGCAAAGCAGATCCTGCGGCGGCTTGTGGCGGAGCGACACCTCTGCCCGGTTGTGGTCGAAGCGCTCGAGGGGACGTTCACCGGACTTCCGGCTGAGACGCCGTTCGGCGAGCTTCTTGTCAGGGTGGCCTGACCAGCAGACCGACGGAGATGTCTGGATGTCGACCTTCGTCGACAACGTCGATGAACTCCACCAACGTTTCATCGCGAACGGCCTCGACACGGCCACCTATTCCGGGTAGGTCAGGGGACGGAGGAAGAGGAAGCGCCCTAACCTGCATTGCTGTAGCTTTTCATATCCTCATTCACCCAGAGGGACCATGTCTGCTCGATCGGTATCAATCTCCATTGCCGCGTTGCTCCTGTCGACCCCGGCAGCGTCGTTGGTCGCGCAGGGAAAGGGGAGCCAGAGCCACGGCTCTGACATCGGTATTGCGGTTCGCGCCGGAACGATCGGCGTCGGCGGTGAAGTGTCCAAGTTGCTCACGAGTCACGTCGGCGCGCGGGTTGGTCTCAATTTCTACACGCTGCACAAGGACGGGCAGGACATCGGCGACAACAAGTTCGACATCACCGCTGAGCTGCATGCGTTTTCTGCGTTGATCGACCTGTACCCCGGCGCTCGTGGCTCCTTTCATCTCACCGGCGGCCTGATGACGACTCCAGCGAAGGTCTCGGGCATCGGCAACGCAACCAGCTACACGTTCAACGGGACTTCGTACACTGCCAGCCAGGTTGGTACGCTCACCGTTGCAGCCCAGTACGGCAGCACATTGCCGTACGTCGGGCTTGGATTTGGCACTGCGGCATCGAGTCACGGCGGACTCGCCTTTGTGTTCGATCTCGGTGTTGCGATTGGGAAACCGGCACTGACGATGCACGGAAGCAACGCGCCGAGCGGCGGGGCGGTCGACGCGAATATTCAGGCCGAAGTCGCGAAGCACCAGACCGACGTCAACAAGATTCCAGGGTTTCCGGTTCTGGCGATCGGGTTCATGTATCGGTTCTGATCGACCC
>JANYCP010000007.1 GCA_025360265.1 Gemmatimonadota bacterium | reverse complement strand
CGTCCTGAGCCGCAGGCGAGGGACCGCAAGCATTCGTGTCGCCCGAAGTCTTGAGGTCCCGCGCTGCGCGCAGGACGAGGTGGCTGTGCTCACGACCAACGACTAAGGACTAACGACCACCTGAGGCCCCATGACCACCCCATCACCCTACGTCACTGAAACGCTCGCACTGCTCGGAGACCAGGATCCGCTCAAGATCCTTTCCGAAACACCAGCATGGATCGCCAGCCGCGTCCAGGGCCTGTCCAGCGTGGCATTGCGGCAGCCTGAGGGGCCCGGCAAGTGGTCGCTGACTCAGGTGTTCGCGCATATCACTGACGCCGAGATTTCCTTCGGCTGGCGTGCGCGCATTGTGCTGACGCAGGACGACGCACCGCTCACCGGTTTCGACGAAGCGAAATGGCTGACGCGTTTTGACTACGCCAACGCCGATCCTGCGCAGACGTTGCAATCGTTCATCGGCCTGCGCAACTGGAACCTGCGTGTCTGGCGGTCCGCCACCCCGAAAGACATGAAGCGCATCGGTATTCACGCACAGCGGGGTCCCGAGTCGTACGAAAAATTGGTAGGTCTCACTGCCGGACACGATCTCCGACACCGCCGGCAGATCGACCGGATTCTCGCGGTCGTGCGCTGAGTGTTCGAATTCTCGCTTGACGGCACTGAAGGCGAAGCGCGTGCCGGCACGCTGATGCTGCCTCACGGCGTCGTGAAAACGCCGTGTTTCATGCCGGTCGGTACTCGCGGTGCGGTGCGCGGCCTCCATCCCGCCGAAGTCGAGGCGGCCGGTGCGCAGATCCTGCTGGGCAACACCTATCACTTGCATCTACGTCCTGGGGAAGATGTTGTCGCAGCGTTCGGTGGACTGCACGACTTCACCACCTGGCAGAAACCGATCCTCACCGACTCCGGTGGTTTCCAGGTCTTCTCGCTTGCCGCACTGCGCAAGCTGGACGAAGACGGCGTCGAGTTCGTCTCGCACGTCGACGGCTCGATGCGCCGCCTCACGCCAGAACGCGCCATGGAAATCCAGTGGGCCCTCGCTGCTGACATTGCCATGGCATTCGACCATCTGGCACCCGGCAAGTCACCGCACGACGAAACTCGCGATGCGATGGAGCGGACGCTGCGCTGGCTCGCCCGTTGTCGGCAACGTCACGAGGAACTCTCGGCCGGTGCAACCACCCGACAGACCCTGTGGCCCATCGTGCAAGGCGGCATTTACGACGACCTCCGTCAGGCGTCGCTGGCCGGCATTCTGGCCCAGGGACCGTGGACCGGCGTCGCCATTGGCGGCCTGTCGGTGGGCGAGGCCAAGCCCGCCATGCACGCGGTGCTTGAGCAGCTCGCCACGGAGCTGCCGCGCGACCGTCCGCGTTATCTTATGGGCGTTGGGTTTCCCGACGATTTGATTGAAGGAATTGCCCGGGGAGTGGATCTGTTCGACTGCGTGGCCGCCACACGAAATGGCCGTCACGGCTCTGCCTGGACGGCAGATGGTCGAGTCAATGTCCGGGGGTCCGGATTGCGGCTCGAAACCGGGCCACTCGACCCCGACTGTGACTGCGAGTGCTGCACCCGTTTTTCTCGCGGGTATCTCCGTCACCTGTTCGTGGCAGAAGAGCAGCTGGGCGCGCGACTGGTGTCGATCCACAACATCCGCTTCCTGATACGTCTCGCGGATTCTTCACGCGAACGCATTCTCGACGGATCGTTTGCTGCATGGGCTGCGCAATGGCGCAGCCGATATTTTGCGAAAGGCAACGCACCATGACTTCTCAGGGATTGGGTCTGCTCGTCATCCAGATCGGCGCCATCGTTGCGGTGATGTACTTCCTCTTCATCCGTCCGCAGGCGAAGGCGCGCAAGCAAGCCGAGGCGATGCTGGCAGGAATTCAGAAGGGGAACGAAGTCATGACCGCCGGCGGAATTGTCGGCAAGGTGCGTGACGTCAAAGATTCGCTGATCACGATCGAGAGTGGCACCGCGCAGATCGTCGTGGAGCGCAGCCGCATCGTTCGCGTGGGCAACCAGAGTGCGCAGTTGGGACCGAACGGCTGATGGCAATTCGCGACATCCACATCCTCGGCTCCCCGGTGCTGCGCCATCGCGCCGACGAGATCGAGACTGTGGACGATGAGGTGCGCGCGCTGGTGGACGACCTGTTCGACACCATGGCCGCGGCCAGTGGTGTCGGCCTCGCCGCCAACCAGATTGGCGTCACTCGTCGCGTCGCGGTGATCAACGCCGAAGGACAGACGTTCGCGATGATCAATCCGCGAATTGTCGAAGCGACCGGGCGGGACAGCAAAGAAGAAGGCTGTCTCTCGATTCCGGATGCGTTCGCGGAAGTCGCGCGGCCGGAACGCGTCGTACTCGAGGCACTCAACGAAGATGGCGAACCGATTCGCATGGACGTGTCGGCACTTGCTGCCCGCGCCATTCAACATGAACTCGACCACCTCGATGGCGTGCTCTTCATCGATCACCTATCGCCTCTCAAGCGACAACTCCTCGTGTCGCGCTGGAAGAAGGATCATCGCAACGACCCGCTGACCCGCACTCCAGTCCC
>JANYCP010000002.1 GCA_025360265.1 Gemmatimonadota bacterium | reverse complement strand
GGCGGTGCCGGCGGGTCGATCTTCCTGGCCACCCTCGCGATCGAGGAACTTGCGCGCGTCGACGCGTCGGCGGCGATCTACGTTGACGTGCATAACACGCTCTTCAACAACGCACTGCTACGCTGGGGAACCGACGAACAGCAGGCGCGTTACTTCCCGCGACTCACCACTGAAATGCTCGGCGCCTTCGCGCTCTCGGAACCGGCGTCGGGATCGGACGCATTCGCCCTCGAATGCGGCGCCAAGCAGGACGGCGACGACTGGCTCCTGACCGGCCGCAAGTTCTGGATCACGAGTGGTGCAGAGGCTGGCATCTTCATCGTCTTCGCGAACATTGACAAATCAAAGGGTTACAAGGGAATCACGGCGTTCCTGGTGGAACGCACCTTCCCCGGTTTTTCGATTGGCAAGCGCGAAAAGAAACTCGGCATCCGCGCTTCGAGTACGGTTGAACTGATCCTGGAGAATTGCCGGGTTCCGGCCGCCAACGTCCTCGGCACCGTGGGCCAGGGATACAAGGTCTCCATTGAGACGCTGAATGAGGGCCGTATCGGCATTGGCGCCCAGATGGTGGGCATTGCCCAGGGCGCCCTGGACGCTGCCAGCACGTATATCAAGGAACGGAAGCAGTTCGGCAAGGCTCTTGCAGACTTCCAAGGCATTCAGTTCCAGATCGCGCAGATGGTCGTCGACCTGGAGGCGGCACGGCTGATGGTTTATAACGCCGCGCGGCTCAAGGACGCCGGGCTTCCCTTCACCCGGGAGGCCGCCATGGCGAAACTCTTTTCATCGGTACAAGCCAACCGAATCACCGGTCAGGCGCTCGAGCTCTTTGGCGGATACGGGTACAGCCGGGAGTACCCGGTCGAGAAATTCTACCGGGACGCCAAGATCGGGGTGATTTACGAGGGGACCAGCAACATGCAGCTTCAGACCATCGCCAAGATGCACTTGAAGTGACTGTTCGTCGCTCGATCCTTGTCCTGGTTGCCCTTTGCGGCACCTTGACCAAGCTCCAGGCCCAGAGCGCGGCTTCGGTCACGCCGGTCATGGACGCGTGGTGGGCCAGGACCAGCCACCGCTCGCCCGGCAAATGGGGGATCGTAGTAGCCGACCAGAGCGGCAAGGTGCTCTGGCAGGTTAACCAGGCGGAACCGATGATCCCCGCTTCCACGGTCAAGGTGCTCACCACCGGCTTCGCGCGCACCGCAGTCGGCGGCGATGCACGTCGGGCCACCCGGGTCGTCGGCACCGGCAAGGTCGACACCGCCAACGGCACATGGCTTGGACGCTGGGCACTCGAACTCAATGGCGATCCGACGTTCGAGCGGCCTGATCGCGAAGGGCCCACACTCCTGCAACTGGCGCAGCAACTCTCGGCGATCGGCATCCGACGCCTTGTCGGCCCGCTCGACGTGATTACCACCGGCGGCGCGCAGGCGCGTTCCAGCTATCCATCGGTCTGGGCCGATCGCTTCCGCGGCCGCATCTACGCGCCACCCATCGGGCCAGTCACGCTCAATGAAAACCTGATTCACGTGACAGTAGGGCCCGGTCCGAAAGTCGGCTCGCGCACGGTCGTGATCGGAGACGCGCCGGCCGGTGTTGGCGCGCTGGTCGAAATGGCGGCGACCACGGTGTCGGGTCGCGGCAAGGGACTCTACTTCTCGTCACTCGGTAACGGTCGCTGGCGCGTCTCCGGATCGATTGGGCTCCACGGCAAGCCACGCGGCTTCCAATCGGTATCCACCGATCCAACCGCGGTGCTCGAGGCAGCATGGCAGCGCGCCACGACCACGGCCGGAATCCAGTGGGTTCGGGCATCGTCGATATCGGCGCCCGGAATGCCGGACCGCCATGTCCTCGCCGAAGTGGCATCGGAAACTCTCGACTCCATCGCGCATGAAGTGAATACGCGCTCGTTGAACATCGGTGCCGAAATGATGCTGCTGTGGGGCGGCGGATTGATCACGCCGGCGATTCAGCTCACCGAGTTCGTGCGCAAGGTGACCGGCCTCGATGGCGTGCACCTGGTGGATGGCAGCGGACTCTCGGAACAAGATCGCGTCTCGCCGCTGGTGTTCACCACGTACCTCGCGCGGATTCCGCAAACCGCCGCGGGAAAGAACTTTCCGCTGTTGCTGCCGGCCAATGGTTTCGGTACGCTGCGCCGTCTGGGCAGCGGGCTGCCCGGCCCAGGCGTGGTGCGAGCCAAGACCGGCACCCTCACCGATGTGGTGACGCTCGTTGGCTATCTCGGCCGCGAAGATGGTACGCTGATCATCGCCGCGATGTACAATGGCGGCGCACAGTACTCAGCGCGTCAGGCGCAGTGGGATCTCTTTCGCCGA
>JANYCP010000272.1 GCA_025360265.1 Gemmatimonadota bacterium | reverse complement strand
CCAATACACACGATCGGGATTCTTCGGGTCAACGCGGACTTGCGAGTAGTAGAACGGGCGCACGTCATTCGTGGCATTCTTCGTCCACGTGGCGCCGCCGTCGCTGGAGCGATACAGGCCGGTGTTGAGCGTTTGTGCCTTTCCAGTGGACGGCTTCCCCTTCGGGTTGGGATTCGAATCCGCTTCCACCAGCGCATAGACGACCTGGCCATTGCTCGGCGCGATCGCCAGACCAATGCGTCCCTTCGTCTGCTCGGGAAAGCCGCTGCCCTTCACCTCGGCCCACGTCTCTCCACCGTCGCTGCTCTTCCAGAGCGCGCTTCCCGGTCCACCACTCTTGAGGAAGTACGGACCGCGCACCCGTTCCCAGCTTGCGGCAAAGAGGACATTGGGATTTTGCGGGTCGATGGCGACGTCAATGAAGCCGGCCTTTGGTGAGATGTACTTCACCAAGCGCCACGTGGTACCGCCATCGACAGTCTTGTAGAGCCCGCGCTCGGGGTTGTCGTTCCACGGCGCGCCGGATGCGGCAACCCAGACAATGTTTGGATTCGTCGGATGCACCACGATACGGCCAATTGACTGCGTTTTCTCCAGTCCCATCAACTTCCAGTTGACGCCACCATCGGAGGACTTGTAGATGCCACCGCCTGGCGCGATTGAATTGCGCACGTTCGGCTCGCCAGTGCCCGCCCACACTTGCATCGTGTCACTCGGCGCGATGGCAAGCATTCCCATCGAGATGACACGCTCATGATCGAACACCGGACGGAAACTCAACCCGCCGTTGGTGCTCTTCCAGATGCCACCACCAGCCGCAGCGACGAAGAACGTGCGCGACGGTGACGGGATACCGGCGATATCGCTGATCCGACCCATCGTGTTGGCCGGACCGATGTTGCGCCAGCGAAATGCAGCGAGCGTGGCGGTGTCGAGTGGCACCTTGAGTTGGGCGGCGACAGGCGTGACCAATCCGATGACGATCAGGGACGCGAGCGCGACGAAGCGCGGACGATGCATAGTGGTTCTCGTGGGGTTGAGGCTGGGCAGCAGCACAAAATGCCCAACCTCTCGTCCTCGCGGAAGCGGTCCCACCCGTTGTAAGGTTCCTGACAGCTTCCCTAAGCGTCAGGGACGCGGCAGGACTCGCTGGATCGCTCCCTTGCGGGCGAAGACTTCCTGCTGGCCGACCCGCGGCAGCGGCATCTTCATGTTCGGATCGGCCTCGTTCGGCTCGTGGGCTTGTAGCGCTTTGTACGCGACAGCGGACGCCTGGGTCCATGCGATGGTCAGCGAATCGCCAAAGACGCCAATGACCGGAAACACGCCGGCAACACCGTCCTGGCTGAGTCGCTCCGCCGGCCCGAAGCTCGTCCCGCCATCTGCCGAAGCCCTGAGCAGGATTCCCGGCGTGGCAGCATGCCCGTCATCCCAGGTCGCCAGAACGCCTGTGCCTCGATCAAGCGCCAGCTGTACATGGCTCGGCCGCGAAGCGCTCGCGGTATCGAGCGGCTGGGCTTGCCATGTGGCGCCGCGATCACTTGAGTGTGCGTACCAGACACCCGCGGCGCCTGCCTTACCGGTCCACCACCCGATGTGCACACCGCCGCTCGGGTCAACCTTGAGCGAAGGACCGGTGTGAGGGCAACCGGGAAACACCCAGCCATCCTCACGCGGACGCACTGGCTCCGTCCATGTTGCTCCCTTGTCCATCGACGACGCAACAACAATGTCGCGAACGTCGCCAGCATACACCTGGCGCCATGCGGCGTACAGCCGGCCATCGCCATCCAGCGCGAGTGCGGTGCGGCAGCACGGGCACGCCGGGAGGTGCGAGATCCGGTGCGCCGGCAACCAGTGGCGGCCGGCATCTAGTGAGGCGCGGAGAAATACACCACCCGAATCCGGATCATTGTTCAGCCATGCCGCGTACACTTCGCCAGTGGGCGATCCGATCACCGAGTGAAACGAATGGTTCCCAAACGCTGAGCCTTCGTTGACACTCACCGGTTCGCCCCAATGTGCGCCGCCGTCATCACTACGAGCGAAGCGCAGTGCATTGAGCGGATACCGGCCACCGACATCTTTCCCCACAGTGTAAAGCGCATAGATGGCGCCGGACGGACCCGCAGCCAACTGAGGCGGTGCCTCGCCGTGCGGTTCGATGCCACCGAGCGCGTCGGTGAGCACGGATGTCACTACCGGACCGGTCACTGGCTCGACGCTCACGTGCAGTTGTCCGGCAGCGCCGCCGCTGTCAGCAGCAACCCACGACAAGATGCGCGATCCCTGCGGCAACACCAGGAACATTGGCGTCGCCCCGTTCGTTGTGGCACTCGACACCACCGTGGCCGATGAAAAGCTTGACGCACCATGGCCACCGCATGCGGCAAGGATCAGCGCCGCACCGGCGACGAAGGCGCCTTCTCGCCACCTAGTGCGCGACACGAAGCCCTGCATAGAACGACCTCCCGTTGGCTGGCTCGAAATAGCGCGAGTTGCCGTCATCCACCTGCACCGATCCGGAGTACTTCTTGTCACCAAGATTCTCGCCGGATGCGAATGCGATCACATTCGCGCCCGGGATGGCCCACTCCGCACGGAGGCCGAACGTCGTCCATCCAGCATTGCTCACCGTGTTGGCACTGTTGACGAAGTAGCTGCCCGGCACCCACTCCATCGACGGCGTGATGGTGACCCCGGCGGGGTGGACATAGCGCAACGCCGCATGCACAACATGATGCGGTGCGCCGGGGATCTCCTTGCCACTGTTGAGTGAATCGGTGATGAACGTGTAGTGGCCATAGGTGTAACTCACCTGCAGCGACATCGCGTCGCCGCCATCGCGGTGGGAGAGCGCGTTGAGGATGGTATTCCAGGTGATCCCCGCCTCGATTCCCGAATGACGGCTCTTCGTGGCATTCCTGAATGTTGGGATGGTGAATGGCGCACCGGGGAACGGCGGCACGTTCTGGTTGAGAAGTTCGTTATTGAGTTCGACGTCGTACAACGACACGTCCCAGACCCAGGCATTCAGGCGACCGCGAGTTCCAACCTCGTACTGCCAGGCGTCCTGCGCGTTCAGCTTGACGTAGCCAGGCACGGCCAACGAGTTGAGTTCCAGCAGGAGCGGTGGCTCGAAGGACCGGGTCACATTGGCGAACAGCTGGTTCCGGTTTCCGTCGAAGTCAACAAGCACGCCCAGGCGCGGCAGCACCGCAGTGAACACCCGGGTGTCGCTCTGGTCACCATTCGAGAGGAAGTGGTCTTCGGTCCGCCGCGTTTGCCGCTCCCATCGCAGTCCGGTGATCAACGATGCGCGCTGGCTCAACGCGAATGCGTTCTCGGCGTATACCGCCACGCCGCCGGCGTGATCCGTCTGATCTTTCGTGAGCGCACCGTGCTGCCCGGCGTTGTTGACGTACTGGTGGTTATCCATGCTCTCGGTCGTCGGCTGCGCACCGAGCGTGAATCGATTCACGCGACCGCCGAGCATGGCGGTGCTTTCGTAGCGTACCTCGGCACCGAGATCGCGACTCTGCTGATTGATCACTTCGAAAATGGGGTGATCGATGTCGCGATACTGATAATACGGCGAGATCTCGAGGCGCTGGGTAGCCGACAACTGGGTACGAAGCTGCACGCCGACATGGTGCAGGTCGTAATCGCGTCCCCACTTCTGCGTCACGTTGCCGGCGTTTGCCACGGTTGGATCGGCAGCGAACTCGGCCGCCGTGAGCGAGCCCGGCAGTTCTTCCTTGACGTGTGCGAAGAGATAGAAGGTCCGCACATCGATCTTGGGCGAAAGCACCAAGCCGAGATGCAGGTTCGCGCGGTCACGCCCCTGTTCCGACCAGTTGCGGTAGCCTTCGAGCGTTGTGCGTGTGTAGCTGGCGTAGTAGTCGAAGTTGCCGATCGCTGCGCCCGACGATGCCTGCCCCTTGAAGAAACCGTAGCTGCCGCCTTGTGCTGTCGCATCGACTGCATCGGCCGTGTAACCGGTCTTGGTTTCCAGGTTGATGGCTCCGCCAAGGGTCGCGCCACCGAATCGGAACGCATTGCCTCCCTTGTACACCTGCATCGCTTCGGTCGTCATCAGCTCCAGCGACTCGAAATCGCTGAAGCCGTCGGCGTTACGGTATGGCATGCCGTTGACCAGGATCGAAATGCCACGCGAGTGATAGTTGTCGCGCAGCCCGGATCCTCGAACAGAGATCTGGCTTTCATCGGCAGCGCCGAAACGGGGCGCGACGTACACCCCTGGGACGAACTGGAGGACGTCCTTGAGGTTCGCCTGCCGGGTCGCACGGAGCACCGCCGGTTCGAGAAACGCTGCTCCACCGGGCTGGCGCCGGATATCTTCGCGGGACTCCTTGAGTTCAGCCCGCGAGCCAAAGACGGTAATGTCACCGAGCCGCGTCGTGTCGCGCCCCTGTCGGGACGAATCACGTACCGTTTGCTGCGCGGCGACAGACGAGACAATAGAGGAAGTCGCCACGACGGCGACGACGAACTTGAATACGGATTTCACAGGTAACTCCCGATGCACGATTGACGGCCGATGGCCGGAACCTCGACGCACGCTTTACCCGAAAGGGCGCAGCGGCGTACGAACTCACATGTGGCGCGTGAGCGCCGATGTCAGGTGCGGGGTGGTGCGGTACTGAGCGGAAGGCGGTCGACTAGCGGAGGGGCTCGATCGAGCGCCTCAATGACGGGCCATGCGGCCGCGTGCGGTTCCAGAGTAAAGGCAACATCGACGACGACGGGCTCGGGCGCGAAAGCCGCAGCGGGCGTCGCACACGCACCAACACAACTGCAGCTGTGTTGATGAGACTCGTGGGTGGCATGCGGTGCGCCCGCGGGCGCCGGCATCGTCATCCCGCTGTGCCCTGCGTGAATTACCGCCAGCCATGGCGTGTCCACCGGACACGGATGGAGCAAAGGCAGCAGCTGGCCGCCCATCGCCGGGGAAGCGGCGATCAGCAGCGTTGCAAGCCAACGGAACCGGCGCATACGGGCCATCATGAAGGAATGATAACCCGTCCCCGCACCGGCGCGGGAGCTGGCCGCCGCCAGAATCGGAGTCCGAGCAGTACGAAAAGGATCAGGCCGAGAGCATCGGGCACCGTCGCATCGCGCTTGACCGACCAGAGATAGTGGGCCACGCCGAGTCCGCCAGCGACGTAGATCAACGCGTGCAATCCACGCCACCGTCGACCCCCCAGTTTCGTGATCGACCACGTCGATGATGTCAGCGCCAGCGACAGCAGGATGAGAAATGCGCTGAACCCGACGGTGATGTATGGCCGCTTGGCGATGTCGTAAAGGATTTCATGGAAATCAAGCGATTGATCGAACACCAGATAACAACTGAAGTGCAGGCACGCATAGGCGAATGCCCAGAGCCCGATCGGTTTTCGAAGGCGGATCAGTGGATTGACATGGGTAAGTCTGCGCAGCGGAGTAATGGAGAGACATACCAGCAGCGTGACCAATGCCACGGTGCCAGTGAAGTGCTCCAGCTTCTCGGCCGGGTTTGCTCCAAGATCGTCGCGAAGAAATCGCTCGACGAGCAACACTCCCGGCACCGTGCCGCCCACGATAACGAGCGGACGCGCCACGCGACCGATCCATTGTGCTGAAGTCACGGCGTCAGAAGTTCTTGCGCAGGTCCATGCCGGTGTAGAGCGACGCGACCTGGTC
>JANYCP010000344.1 GCA_025360265.1 Gemmatimonadota bacterium | reverse complement strand
GCGCGACAGATCATCGCGTCCCGCTCGACGAGCGACGGTCGCTGGGTCGAAGCGGCCATCAGCCGGGGATCGCGTACCGCTTGATCTTGGCGATCAAGGTTGCGCGTGAAATGCCGAGTTCGATCGCGGCGTGCGTGCGGTTGCCACCGTGATGCTTGAGCGTGCGGTCGATGTGCATGCGCTCCAATTCTTCCAGCGTGAGTGGCGTGTGTCGGCGATCAAGTGCTGTGCCGACGCGGCCGCGAAATTCGGCCGGCAGATGTTCCACGCCGACGGCTTCGCTGCCGCGCGCCAGCAGGAGCGCCCGTTCCAGCACGTTGTGCAGCTCGCTCAAATTGCCCGGCCACGCGTGCTTCAGCAAGCGGTCAAGCGCCTCGTCGGACAGCCGCGCCGGGGCGCCCGGGTTGGCCGGCCCCAGTTCCTTGAGGAAGCGACGGATGAGGCCGAGAAAGTCGTCACGTGAACGCTCGCGCAGTGGCGGCAGCGTGACCGGCATGACGTCGAGCATGTAGCAAAAGTCCTGGCGGAACTTGCCGGCCTCCACGGCCGGTGCCAGTGGACGGGCACTCGACGCAATGACGCGCACATCGACCGGGATCTCGCGGGTGCCGCCGGTTCGGCGAAACGCTCGGGTCTCGAGCAAGGACACGAGCTTCGCCTGCAATTCGAGCGGTAGATCGGTAATCTCGTCGAGAAAGAGCGACCCGCCGTCGGCCACCTCAACCAGTCCCGACCGACGATCGCCGGCCGCCTCTCCGCCAGACGCGCCTTCGCGGCCGAACAGCTCTGCCTCGAGCCACGCCGCATCACCAGCGCCGCACGCCAACTCAATGAACGGCGCAGCTCCTCGTGGTGACACATCGTGCAGCAGGCGGGCGGTCCACCGCTTCCCCGTGCCTGGTTCGCCCTGCAGCAACACCGCACTGCGATCACTGTGGGCCAGCAGCGTGACCTGTCGGGCCACTTCACGCATCAGCGCCGATCCACCCAGTGCATCGAGGCCCTCAGCCGTGGCACTCTGGCCAATCAACGTACGATTGACGCGACGGAGCCGGATTTTTTCCACGGCGCGGTCGGCCGTCACTCTTAACTGGGCGAGATCAACTGGCTTGGTGAGAAAATTTTCGGCGCCCGACTGCATGGCCCGCACGGCGGTTGGTACATCACCATCACTCGTGAGGACAATCACCGAGGTTTCCCGGCCGCGAAGACGGTCGAGTACCTCGAAGCCATCGATCCCCGGAAGCTTGAGCCCCACAACCACGACGTCGGTGAGTGCCCGCTCAAACGTGGTGATCCCCGCCTCGCCACTCAGCTCGCGATACACGTCCCAGCCGTGCTGCTCGAAGAACGATCCGAGCGAGCGCAGCACGGTGACGTCATCATCAATGATGAGGATGGAATCAGTCATGGATACGGTGCAAAGTTACCCCTTCGGATGAATCAGCCGGATCGCGCCCGGCACGACGGTCGCAACGAAAGGTGTCGATCCCGCCATTTCGCCATCGAGTTCCACGGGCTGCTCTCCATTGGGTGTCTCGACCTTGATCTGCGCACCGCGAAAGCGGGCGGCGAACACCGATTCGCCGTACACACCCTTCGTCTGCCGAGCCACCTGCCAAAGCGCACGCACACCGCCACCCACCGAATGCGCCTTGATCGCGATCAGGTCGAGCATACCATCATACGGGGTGATCCCCTCGCCCAGCCTGACGAGCGGCGGCACGATCTCGCCGCAATTGGCGATCATCACCATGCACGCCTCGAACTCATTCACCACGCCGTCAGCCTCGATCCGGAACAAGACACTCGGGGCTTCGGAGAGCATCCGAAGTGCGGTCGCGAGATACGCCAGCTGACCCCAGCGCCGCTTGTTCGCCGATTGGGTACTCGCCATGACACGCGCGTCGAGCCCGGCACCGCCAGCCACCGCGAAATAGTGGTCGCCGTCTGGTCGCTCGATGCGGCCAAGGTCGAAGGCCCGAGGCGTACCGCTCACCAGGGCCCGCGCTGCCCGCACCGGATTGAACGAGAGCCGCAGGTTTCCGGCAAGCTGATTGCCGGTGCCACCTGGCAAGATCCCCAGCGGAACCTCGGTCCCGACCAGTCCCGCAGCCGCCTGCATGATGGTGCCGTCACCGCCGAGCACGGCCACCACATCGACCCCGTCCTGGACCCCGTACTCGGCGAACTGCCGCGCGTCGCCCGGGCCCCCTGTCGCTAAAGTCTCGACCTGCCACCCTGCAGTGTTGAATACCCGCTCGATTTCGCGAATCACTCCACCGTCGGTTCGCGCCGCGGCCGGGTTGGCAATAAGCAGTGCCTTCGCCACTTAGTAGTTCTTGCTCCAGAGCAGGTTGCCGCCGAGCTGATAGCGATTGAGCGTCGTGAAGACGTCGGCGGCCCGATTGCCGATGCAGGTTTGTACCGGTTCGGCCGCAGCCTGAATGCGGAATTCTCGATTGAGCCGGTATTCCAGTGATGCGCCGAAATTGCGGCTCTGAATTCCCGAAGCCTGACCGGAGAAACAGAGCCCGGCGTCCACGGTAACGAACCAGCTCGGCCCGAGTTGCCAGCCTGCAGCAAGCTGGGTGACGCCATTCAACGCGTTGCCGCTCGATGCACCTGGACGAATCGTCAGCGTCGTTGGTGCGAATCCGCCGCTGTTCACGACGTGCCGCGAGTACTCCTGTCCCAGCACACCGAGTGCGGCGGTCACCAGACTCGCTCCTGCACCCTGCTGGGCGCCGCCCGACACCTGGAATTCCGATCGACCGAAGAGCACGTACGACACCAGGTCGCGCTCGGACAGCGTCCGTCCCGGCGAGGACAAGGTGACCTTGGGCGTTTTGATCGTGCCAGTGATCACGGCGACAACGTTGAAATCGTCACCGTCAATGGTTCGCACCTGGTGGTGCGCCTGGATACTCAGGTTGGCATCAAGATCCGCCGTACCAAAGTAGGAAACCTTTCCCTGATCAACGGTAAAGTCTCTCGAAATGACGCCGTACTTCAGCGCATAGGTCCCGCGGGTTGCATTGAGGTCACCAGAGAGCAGGTACTGGCGCCGAATCTTGTTGACTCGCAGCAAGCCGTCGAGCTGGATGTTTGACTCGCTCGAGCGCAGCCAGACGTCGTTGCCGATGCGCAGTCCCAGTCCGTTGATCCGGAGCGAGTCGAGAAACCGGTTGGAGAACTGGTTGCCGAGCCCACGGCGACGAAGTGCAAGCGTATCGATCAGGGAAGCGTACTGCGGATCTTCGAGGTTGATCACGTTCTTCGTGATCAGGTCGGCGAAGTAGAGGACGCTTCGACTGATCAACACGTCTTCACCGGTCATCACCGGTTGCAGGAGTGAGCCAGTCAGCTCCACCTCGCCCGTCGCTCGCATGGTCAGAAACGACGGGACATCCATGGCAAGAAATTCGCTCGCGCTCAGCCCGAGTTTCATGGTCGGGCCGGAGAGCTCGCGGAAGCGGAAGCCGCCACTCGCCCGCAATTGTCCGTCGGCATTCCCCACCACCAGCGAATCGATCACCAACGAATCCTTGACGAAGCGCGCCACGCCGTTGATCGGCGCGTATCGTACGTTGAGCGACGGAACCGACATCGCACCATCATGAACGGCGACCAGGCCCTCGAGCAATGGCGACTGCCAGGTACCGCTGCCGCGCAGATCGAGCTTCATGAACCCGGTCGGATTGGAGATCGCCGGCATCAGCGCACCGAGGATCACCATGTCGACCGAGTCGGCGGCAGCACGGATCTGCAATGGGCCGGCGACCTTTCGGGTTTGCCGAGCGTTGAATGAAAGATCGAGCGGCAACGTGGCAGCGCCGTCGAGCACCTTCACGCCGGTGCGCCAGAGCGAGGCGTTGGCGTGCAGCCGCTGATTGGCGTAGTCGAACGTCGCCAGGACCGACGGTGCGTGGATATCACCGAGCACCGGACTCGTGACCGACGCGGTGCCGACCATGGTCGGAGATTCGCGCGTGCCGGCCAGCAGCAGGTCAAGCGACGCGATGCCATCAAGTGCGGTGGAGTCCCGATCAAGCACGCCGAAGACATCGAGCAACGCCAGACCCTGGATTCGGGCGTCGAGCCGACCCGGCGTATCACCCGGCATTGCCCCGCTGATCCGGACATCGCCGGCACCATCAGGACTGCGCAAGCGCAGCGTGTCCAGAAACGACAACTGTCCCTTCATCAGTGACATTCGAGCAGGCCGCACCAGCCCCCAATCCTGGTGAGGAAAGTGCAGCGCCACCGAATCGAGCTTGATGATCGAGCCGTTCGTGCGCCGGATCCACGAGCCGCCACCATTGCCGTGCAACGCGGTCATCGCAGCGCTGCCAGAGATGAGCAGCGAATCCATCGTGCCGCCAAGCACCAGGTGCACCGCATCAGCGACATGGTCGCCGACGCCAACGGTGTCAATCGTTCCGTCCACCGCCACACCCCGCTGTCCGAGCGAGTCGGCGCGAATGCGTGCGTTGATGGCACGGGCATGCCAGCTGTCAAGCACGACGCGCGTGGCGTTGACGGTGCCGGCAATAGCATAGGTGTTGAGTGCGCCGGCGAGCTGCAGCGACGCCGTCGCCGCGCCGTCGAGCGAACGGGGATGCAGCGTGTCGACAGTCAGCCCGGTAAATGCCCGCACGAGCGAGTCAAACGGCGCGAGCGACGTCGCCGAGGCTCGCAGCGTAAGTAGCCCCGAGTCGGGAGCGGTCCACCCCAGCGTGCCCTGTGCATCCACTCGGCCAGCGCTCCATACCACCGTACCGCTGTCCACGGTGAGCATGCCGTGATCGGCGTGCACGGTGCCGGTCACGGCATCGACCGTGGCACCACCAAAACGCGAGCGATCGAGCGCGACGACCACCACGCCCCGCGGCGCCTTGCCGCTATCAACTACGCCGCGGAACATCACCCGACCGTTGAGCGCCGTCGATGTTCCCGTGTCCAGCACCGCCTCCATGTCGAGGCGCTGCATGTCAACGATGAGTGAATCGGCGCCGTAGTGTGGTGCGTTCACCTTGACCCGACCATTGGCGCTGATCGTGCCGATCTCGCCAGCGAGATTCGCATGGAGTTCGAGTGAATCGAGCGTCCCGTTAGCGATCACGTGTCCGGTCAGGCCACCGCGCGCAGGAAGGGTGGGATACCCCGAACGCAGTGCTGCAAACGAGAGTTGGTCGAAGTCGGCATCGAGTGCCAAGCCCAACACATTGCCGCGGGCGTCGATCCGTACGTTGCCGATCATGCGTGATAGCGAGCCATCAGGCGCGAGGTGCTCCGCAGTCCCACCGAAATGCGCGTTCAGCCACGGACCATCGAGTTGCCCGTTGAGGTGCAGCTCACCCGGAATGACTACCGAAGGAACCAGGCGTTGCACGGTGCCCAGGGCAATTGTCGACTGGTTCAAGTGGTACTGCTCGAACACGGCGCCAGCTTCGCCGCCAAAATGAATCACGCCGTCCACGCGGAGATGCGATGTCGGCGTTCCCTTCACCATGGCATCAACAAACAACACGTCACCGCCCAGCCGGAACGCGTCGAGAAACCCATCGGCAACCAGGTGGCCAGTGAGCCCACCC
>JANYCP010000307.1 GCA_025360265.1 Gemmatimonadota bacterium | reverse complement strand
GCTCGACGCACTCAAGCGCACCGCCGACCTGATTCACAAGGCGGCGGATGACGCCAAGTTCTACAAGATCAAGATCGGTTACCACAACCACACCCAGGAATTCAAGGAAGTCGAAGGGAAGCGGATCTACGATCACCTGCTCGAACTGATCAAGCCCGACGAAATCGACTTCGAGATGGATCTCTGCTGGATCACCGCCGGCGGCGGCGACCCACTCGCATATTTCAAGAAGTATCCCGGCCGCTTCGCGATGGTGCACGTGAAGGACGCCGGTCCCGCGCCGGAGTATCACATGGAAGATGTCGGCAAGGGTGTGATCAAGTGGGCAGACATCTTCAAGCAGCACAAGCAGGCCGGCATCAAGCACTATTTTGTCGAGCACGACAATCCGGCTGACCCGATGGCGAGCATCAAGACGTCGTTCGACTACCTCAAAGGACTTCAATTCTGATGCCGATTCATACCCGACGCGCCGTGTACGACGTCTGCATCGTTGGCTCAGGTGCCGGCGGCGGCATGGCCGCGCACGAGCTCACCAAGGCCGGCGCCAACGTGATCCTGCTCGAGGCCGGCGGCATGTGGGACAACACCAAGGACTCGGACATGTTCGTCCAGCCCTGGGAAACACCGCGACGGGGCCGCAGCACGCCCGACAAGCCGTTCGGCGAACATGACGGCTGCATCGGTGGCTGGAATGTTCCGGGCGAACCGTTCACTACCGCACCGGGGACGCAATTCCAGTGGTGGCGCGCCCGGATGGTGGGCGGCCGCACCAACCACTGGGGTCGCATCTCACTTCGCTTCGGCCCCGACGACTTCAAGCACAAGACCGCGGACGGACTCGGTGACGACTGGCCGATCTCGTACGACGACATGAAACCGTACTACGATGACGTGGACCGGCTGGTCGGGATCTTCGGTAGCAACGAAGGACTTCGCAATCATCCGGATGGGATCTTTCAGCCTGCTCCTCAGCCCCGTTGCTGGGAGAAAGCGATCAAGAAGGCCGCCGACAAGCAGAAGGTCACCTGCATTCCTTCGCGCCTCTCAATCCTCACCAAGCCGCTCAACGGCCGACCGGCATGTCATTATTGCGGCCAGTGTAATCGTGGCTGCAAGGTCAATTCGAATTTCTCCTCCACCAACGTCCTGCTGCAGCCGGCGATGCGCACCGGCAAGTTGACGATGCGCACCGACGCGATGGTACGTGAAGTGACCGTCGGTTCCGATGGGCTCGCCAACGGCGTGATCTTCATCGACAAGGTGTCGCGCACCGAGCAGCGAGTCGATGCGAAGATTGTTGTGCTGGCGGCGAGTGCCTGCGAGTCCGCGCGCATTCTTCTCAACTCGAAGTCGTCGAAGTTTCCCAACGGTCTTGGCAACTCGAGCGGCACGGTCGGGAAGTACATCACCGACACCACCGGCACGGATGTCGGCGGGTTCATTCCATCTCTCGTTGACCAGCCGCGCCACAACTGTGATGGTGTCGGCGGCGCCCATCTGTACATGCCGTGGTGGCTCGACAACAAGAAACTCGACTTCCCGCGCGGCTACCACATCGAGATCTACGGCGGCATGGGCATGCCCGGCTATGGCTTCATGGGAGGCATCCAGAACCGCCAGGGTGGCGGGTACGGGGCCGCGCTCAAGAACGACTATCGCCGGTATTACGGCGCCAGCGTTGGCTTCTCCGGTCGCGGCGAAATGATTCCGAACGAGGATTCATACTGCGAACTCGACCCACGCACCGTGGATCAGTTCGGCATTCCGGTGTTGCGCTTCCACTGGAAATGGAGCGACCACGAACTGCTGCAGGTCAAGCACATGCAGGAAACCTTCCGTGCATTGCTGCAGGAAATGGGTGCGGTGGTTTCGTCCACTATGCCGACGCGCGAGCAGAACTACGGCATTTCCACCGGCGGATCGATCATCCACGAAGTGGGCGGTACCCGGATGGGCGCGTCGAGCACGACCAGCGTGCTCAACTCCCAAAGCCAGGCGTGGGATTGCAAGAATCTTTTTGTCGCTGATGGTGGGCCATTCACCACCCAGGCAGACAAAAATCCCACGTGGACCATTCTCGCACTGTCGATGCGGACGTCGCGCTACATCGCGGCACAGCGGAAGGAGGGAAAGCTATGACCACCGATTTCACCCGACGCGAAGCGGTTGGCGCGCTGGCAGCAACCGCCGGCGCCTTCCTGATTCCTCGTCCAGCGGAAGCGATCGAAGTCGGCCGCATCGCAACCATTTCGCGCAATGCCGCAGCCGCTGCGGGCGCGGCCTACACACCCAAGGTCTATTCGGCCCACGAGTTTGCGCTGGTAACGATGTTGGTGGACTACATCATCCCCAAGGACGCCAAGAGCGGATCGGCCACCGAGGCCGGTGTGCCAGAGTTCATGGACACCATGCTCTCGCTCGAACCGAACATGGGCGTGGCTAACCGAGGTGGTTTGGCGTGGATTGACCATCAGTGCCAGCAACGCTTCATCAAGAACTTCGTCGATTGTACCGATGCGCAGCGGCGACAGTTGCTCGACGACATCGCCTTCCCGCGCACTGCTCAGGGAAAGCCCGAGCTCGCCGCCGGCGTAGCGTGGTTCAATTCATTCCGCGATTTCACCGCCACCGGTTTCTTCACGTCGGAAATCGGCGTCACTGACGTCGGGTACATGGGGAACACCGCGGTCATGGAATGGACGGGGTGCCCAGACGAGGCCTATGCTCGGCTCGGAGTTTCCAAGTAAGTCATTGGTCGTTAGTCGTTGGTCGTGAGCAGGCCGCACGACCAGCGACCGATAACCTGACCACTCATGACTCATGACCAACGACTAATGACTCAACAACAATCTCCGACCCGTTTGGGAGTTGGCTTCATCGGCTCCGGCTTCAACACCCGCTTTCACATCCAGGGCTGGACCGGCGTGCGCGATGGTGATGTGCGCGGTGTCTGGAGCCCGAACGCAGCCAACGCGGGGAGTGCGGCGAAGCTCGCCCGCGACCTGAACGTCGGCAACGCCAAGGCGTACAAGTCGATCACCGCGATGGTGGCCGATCCCGACATTCACGCCATCTGGCTTTGCGGCCCCAATCAGGCGCGCATCGATAACGTCGAGGAAATCTGCGACGCAGTG
>JANYCP010000293.1 GCA_025360265.1 Gemmatimonadota bacterium | reverse complement strand
AGATACATCACGGCAAAGGTGCCGATGAGCGATAGCGGGAGTGCGAGCGAGGGGATGATCGTCGCCGAGACGTTACGCAGAAACAGGAAGATGACGAGCACTACCAGAAAGAGCGTCAGGTAGAGCGTGAACTTCACGTCGTTGACCGACTGATCAATCGATTCCGACCGGTCATACAGCAGGCTCACCTTGAGCGATGCCGGAAGCTGTGTCTGCAGCCGCTCCATTTCGGCGCGCACTGCGTTTGCGACGTCGACGGTGTTGGTGCCCGGTTGCCGCTGGATGCCGAGCACGATACCGCGCGTGCTATTGAACCACGCCGCAGCCTTGGTGTCCTGCACGCTGTCGATGATTCTACCAAGATCGCCGAGTCGGGTCGCGTTGCCATCGTGCCAGTTGACAACCAGCGGGCGGAACGCTGCGGCGTCGTGGAGCTGGCCGTCCGCTTCGACGGCAAACGCCTTGTCAGTGCCCCAGAGAATGCCAGTGGGGAGATTGACGTTGCCGTTGTTGATGGCGTTGACGATGTCGTCGATGCCGATCTTTCGCGCAGCCAGTGCCTGCGGGTCGAGCTGGATGCGCACGGCGTACTTCTGCGCGCCGTAGACCTGCACCTGTGCCACGCCGGCGATGGTCGAGAGTTGCTGGGAGATCGACGTCTCGGCGAACTCGTCGATCGCCGAGAGCGAAAGCGTCGACGACGTCAGCGCGAACATCACGATCGGCTGGGAAGACGGATCCACTTTGCGATACGATGGCGGCAGCAGGTCGCGCGGTAGTGATCGTTGGGTCTGCGCGATGGCAGCCTGCACATCGGCGGCGGCAGCGTCGACGTTGCGATCGAGCCCGAATTGCAGCGTAATACTGGTGGAGCCCTGCCCACTCGACGACGTGATGGCATCGAGGCCCGCAATCGTGGAGAACTGTTTCTCCAACGGTGTGGCCACCGAGGCGGCCATCGTTTCAGGACTCGCGCCCGACAGATTCGCGTTGACGGATATCGTCGGGTAGTCGACGGTGGGGAGGTCGGCGACCGGCAACTTGCGATAGGAGGTGACACCGAACACGAGGATGCCACCCATTACCAGCGTGGTCATCACCGGCCGCGCGATCCATGGTGCCGAGATGTTCACGGCTTCTTCGCCTTTCCGCCGCCGCGGCTGCCACCACTGTCCGGGCCGGCGGCGGCCCCTTCGCCACGAATCGAGACGGCTACGCCATCGGTGAGGCGGAGTTGCCCGTCAATCACGACGCGCTGTCCCGGCTCGACTCCGCCGCTCAGTACCGCGAGCGAGTCGGTGCTTCTCACCACGGTGACCTTCACGACGTGCGCTTTTTTCGCCGAGTCGACGATCCACACCACATTGCCCGACTGTCCACCTTGTACCGCGGCCGATGGCACGACGAGCACATCTTTTTCCACGTCGAGCTGCAGCGAGACGGCGACGAGCGCGCCAGGCCAAAGGGTGCGATCTGCGTTGGCGAAATTTGCCTTCAGCGCGACGGTGCCGGTCAGCGAATCAACGGCGTTGTCGAGGAACACCAGCACTCCGGTTTGCACGTGTACCGAGTCGCCGATCGGTGCGGCGTGCACCTCGAGCGCCTTGTCGGCACGACGGCGCACGGCATCGAAATACGCCGCCGCCACCGGAAAGCGCACCAGGATCGGCGAAATCTGGTTGATCACCACGAGGGTCTGACCGGCGCCCCCACGCACCTGGTTTCCTTCCTTCACCAGCAGTGAGCCAGCGCGGCCACTCACCGGCGCGCGAATGGTCGCGTACTGCAGATTCAAACGTGCCTGTTCCACTGCGGCGCTATCGCTGCGCAGCAGTCCGACCAGCGAGTTGACGGCCGAGCGCGCCTGGTCGAGCTGTTGCTGCGTGACGAATTCCTTGGCGGCGAGCGCCTGATAGCGCTGCAGGTCGCGATTGGCATTGTCGTACTGTGACTGGTCGCGCGACAGCGGGCCGCGAGCGAGTGTCAGTGCGGCTTCAAACGGACGCGGGTCGATCTCGAACAAAATCTGGCCGGCATCAACATTGTCGCCTTCGCGGAAGCGCACGTGCGCGAGTTGCCCGCTGACCTGCGCCTGCACGATCGCGCTGCGGATTGGCTCGACGGTGCCGGTCGCCCGGATGGCGAGCGGAACGTCAGCGCGGCGGACGGCGGTGAGGCTCACCGGGACCGTGGCTGCTGGTGGAGCCGCGGGCTTGGCACAGCCGAACAAGAGGAGTAGACAGGCGACCCTTCGTCCTGCGCGCAGCGCGGGACCTCCAGGCCTCGGTGTGGATCGGAGACTTGGGGTCCCTCGCCTGCGGCTCAGGACGAGGTGCGTAGTGTCCGCTGCGCGCAGGACGAGGGGCGTGGTATTCATCAATTCCCACCTGAAGTCGGGGCGAGGCGAAGCGATGCGCCGCCGCCCG
>JANYCP010000291.1 GCA_025360265.1 Gemmatimonadota bacterium | reverse complement strand
TCGATCGTCGTGGCGATTGCCAGCACCGGGCCATTCCACTTGAGCACGCTGCTCAACGAAATCGTGTTGCCCTGATACGTCCTTGAGTTGTTCCAGCTGTAGCCGTCGGTCGCCCAGATCTTGTTCAACGTCGCGTCACCGGTGGCGTCAGTCATCTTGACCAGCACCGTGATCGAGTCACCGTGCGTGCCCACCAGATAGGTCGCCGCAGTCGGCGCCGGAATCGGCCCATCGACGGTGACCTTCGCAACATCGAGGACCCAGGTGCCGGAAATATCCGGATGCTTGACCGCGGTTTGCGCGGCGAGCGGGGCGGCGAGGAGGAGCAGGAATAGGCGACGCATGGAGACCTTGCGAAAAAGAGGTACGAGAAATGAACACCCTCGTCGCGAGCTTGTCGAGCGACCTCCCCGATTGTGCCGACTTGGACACCAGTCGGTGCGAGCGGTGAGGTCCCTCGCTACGCTCGGGATGAGGGAGAGACCTTGCTTATTGTCACGTTGCAGGCGAGTGACGTAGGCGTTGCGTTTCCCGCACCCTGGCATTGACTCGGCGCGCGACTGACAATAGACTGAAATCGCGGTGTGAGCGTGCCGCGTGGCCGTAACCACGCAACCGAAGGGGTCGCAGATTGCTGCGGCCCCTTTGGTGTTGAGGGGGGTGCGCACCCAGGACACGCCGGATGACAGGTGGTTATCCTCCAGCACACCCTTTTCGACTCCCGACTCGCTTCTCCCGACTCAGGTCTCCATGCGCCGCCTATTCCTGCTGCTCGTTGCGGTTCCCGTCGCGGCCCAGGCTCGGCCCGTTCCAACCGTGGTACTCGACCACGGCGCCAAGGAGCACACCGGCGATATCTCTGTGCTCTTTGGATTGCGCGAGCTGCGCGATGGCCGGGTGATCGTGCTCGATGTGAAGGAGAAGGAACTCCGGGTGATGGACTTCGCGACCAACGCCAGCACCCCGATATCGCGCATCGGTCAGGGACCGCTCGAGTATCAAGTGCCGGGCATGTTGATGGATGGTGCCAAGGACAGCATCCTCTATTACGACATGGGTCAGCGTCGGTTCCTGGCGCTCTCACCGACGGGAAAGCCGGTGGGTACGACGCCGTTCGGTAGCACCGAAACCACGGCGATGTTTTCGCAGATGACGCCGGCCAGCGGCGACGCGCTTGGACACGTCTTCGGCCAGCCGATGGGCATGTCGATGCCAGCCAGTGAGCCGACGAGTGCTGCCGACATGCCCAAGTTCGCTGACAGCGTCAGCATCGTTTCGCTTGACCGGCGAACGGGCAAGACGACGGCCATTGCGAAAATCCGCAACGTCGTCGCCGCGTCGGAACCCAAGATCGAGATGGTTGGCAGTGGCGTGCGGATGACAATGATCGCGCCCAGCTTCCGATCGTCCGACGTGTGGGCAGCGTTGCCGAACGGGCGCGTGGCAATCCTGCGCAATGGCGAGTTCCGGGTGCATTTCTTCACGCCGGGTGCGGGCGAGACGCTCGGCCCGGCGGTTGCCTTCACGCCGGTGCCGGTGACGGCGGTCGAGAAGAAGGCGGTGGTGGATTCGGTGCGGAAGGCGATGACCGCGGTGCAGGACAACCTGAAGAAGATGACGGCGGGTGCTGCCAATTCGCCGACGTTTGATATCCAGATTCTGGAACCGAAGAGCTGGCCAGCCGCGAAGCCGCCATACATCGCGATGCAGAGTTCGCCCGACGGCCGGTTGTGGGTGTCGCCGTCAGCACCGGCCGGCACGAAGGCCGCGCGCTTCGACGTGCTCGACGGCACCGGTGCGTTGGTACTGCATGTGCAGCTTGCCGCGGGCGAGACGTTTGCGGGCGTTGGCCGTGGAACGGTGTATACGATTCGCACGGATGGGGATGGCCTGCAGCATCTAAGGCGGTACGTGGTGCCGTAGACGAGAGACGAGAGAGGAGAGACGAGGATTTAGTGCCCGCCGGCACTCCCCTTGGGATCGCCGGCACGGAAGACTCCCACGGCCCCCTTGGTGGCATCGGCAAAGGCGTGCGTCACGAACGGATACAATCCCTCCTGCGCGAGATGCAGCTCGAAGATCGCCCCGCCACCCACCGGCACATTCCACGTCTGCATTCCCTCGAACGGTCGCCCGAAGCCATCGGCAAAGACCTTGTCGAAGATCGCCCCCACGACATGGAATGAACTGATCCGGTTCGGCCCGGCGTTCACGACGTACAACCGCAACGGCTTCCCCACCGGCACCGGAATTGGATGCGTGGCGTACCGCGACGCCACACCGTTGAACACCACGTAGTCCGGCGCAGCACTGAGCACCTTCTGCCAATCCATGCCATGCAATGAATCGGCACCAGAAGCCGCCCCCATGTAGAACTCGCTCTGCACCAGCACGAATTCCTGCGCCGGCGGGCGGCCACCCCTGGGATCCACGATCAATGCCCCGTACATCCCGTTGGAGATGTGTGCCGCCACCGGTGCGGTGCCGCAGTGATACATGAACACGCCGGGCACCCGCGCGACGAACTGATACTGGATGCTGTCCTTGGGATTCACGTTCCGGTAATACTTGTCCGGCGCAATCTCGGCGGCATGAAAGTCCATCGAGTGCGGCATGTTGGCGCCGTTGACCAGCGTGAAATCGATCGTGTCACCGACGCCGAGGCGCACGGTGGGACCGGGCACGATCGAATCGAAGGTCCACGCGTCGTAGACCACACCGGGGGCGATCTGGTGATGCACGTGCACCGTCACCATGCGGATCTTCTGCCGATGGCTGGCGGAACGCGCCGGCGCGTCGGCCGCACGATCTGGGGCGGTCATCGGTGCGCCAACCGCCGCCTCGCCGTGTGACATCGAAGCGGCGGGAGCCGGCGCGGTTGGCGCCGCTGGCGGTGGCACGGGCTTGTCAGCCTTGGGAACGGGCCCGCAGGCGGCGAGGACGAAGGACAGAACAGCTAAGCGGCGGCGCATCGGGGCCCCTGACGAGAGACGAGAGACGAAATATGCACTGATTCCGCCGTTCTCGTCTCTCCTAGCTCGTTTCTTCCAGCCGCGCGGAGAACGCCCACCCGCCGAAATACTCCGTGACGGCGAAGACGATTTCATTGCGACCTTTCTTCAGGGATAGGAACACGGCGTCGCCCAACGGATTGAATAACCCCAGGTCACCGTCGCGAAATCCCGACGGATTGATTCCCATGAAGACCGGCGCCCCATTCAAATAGATCACCACGTTGTCACTGTACCCGAAATGCATGAGCCGAGTGCGCGCTGTGGGTGAATCGATGAACGTGCGGGCGTAGACCACCTTCGAGCCGGCAAAGCGGTTGTGGAGCACGGTGTCCTGATCGGACGGCGCAATAATGTTCGGCGTCTTCCGGTAGCGATTGACCAGCACTAGCCCCGGTGCCTCGGCCCGCACCGATTCCCACTTCATCGTTGCGAGGTTCGGCAATTTCCCCGGCGTCAGCGTCGCGCCATCAAATGCCGGCGACAACTGCCAGTCGGCAATCGTTCCCACTGGCAACGGCCACGCCTTGCTCGAATACGTCGCGTTGTCTGGCGTGTATGAAATGTTCGAGTAGTAGATCCCCCGCCCAAAGCCGCTCCCCCAGAG
>JANYCP010000218.1 GCA_025360265.1 Gemmatimonadota bacterium | reverse complement strand
ACCGCGACCGGAAAATCGCCCGACATCCCCATCGACAATTCAGGCAACGCAAAGCCGCGCGACGTCATCCGGTCGCGTAGCGTGCGCAGCTGTGCAAACGCCGGGCGTTGCACCGACTCGTCGTCGGAGAATTCCGCCATCGTCATCAGGCCGCGAAGCTCCAGTCTTGGCAGCAAGCGAATGCCAGCGAGCAACGGTTCCAATGCGTCAGGTTCAACCCCACCCTTCTGTGGTTCACCGGAGCAGTTCACCTGCACCAGTATGGCTTGGCTCTGATCACCGATGGTGCGCTGGGAGATCTCCTGTGCAAGATCCAATCGGTCGACGGAATGCATCATGGCAAAGCGTCCGACAACGTGTCGTACCTTGTTGCGCTGCAGCGTTCCAATCAGGTGCCAGTCGATCGCAACGTCGGCGCAGGCGTCCTGCTTACCGAGAGCCTCCTGCACCCGATTCTCACCGACGGCGTCAAGACCCGCCTGCGCCGCTGCCCTTACCGATTCCGGACCGTGGGTCTTCGTGACCGCCACAACACGCACCGGATGCGACCAGCCGCCGCGGCGTTGACGCTCTGCGATAACCGTCCGTACTGCGGCGACCCGCCCCGAAAGCCCCGAATCCGACATAACCAGCAAAGATAATGGCTAGGGGTGCGTGATCATCACTCCCGCGCTGCCACCACCGCCTCGGCGACGGTGAGCGCGTCACGCACAGCGGCTGGCTCATGCACACGGAAGAGTCGCGCGCCGCGTTCGTACGCCAGCGCGCACGCGGCAGCGGTGGCGCGATCACGGTCGTCCGTTGTTCGACCGGCATCGAGGCCAAGGAACCGCTTCCGCGACATGCCCACGAGCACGGGCAGTCCAACGGCCACAAGCGCGTCGAGCTCGTGCAACAGCGTCAGGCTCTGCGGTGCCGTTTTCGCGAAGCCGAATCCGGGATCGAGAACGATGCAATCGAGAGACACGCCGGCGCCGGTTGCCCCGGAAAGTGCGGCGGTCAGCTCGCGCACCACGCCGCCGGTTACGTCGCCTTCGTAGTCGGCAGCATCATACGAGGCGAGGCGACCCAATGCGCCGCGCGAATGCGACAACACCAGGCCGGCGCCGCGCTTCGCCGCGACGGCGATGAGCTCAGGATCGTGCCGGCCAGCCGTCACGTCGTTGATGATGCTGGCGCCTGCAGCAATCGCCGCATCGGCCGTGGTCGCGTGCACCGTGTCAACCGAGAGTGCCAGCGTGGGGTGCCGACGGGCGAGGGCATCAATCACCGGCAACACACGAGAGTGTTCGAGCTCCGGCGCAACGGCTTCAGCGCCTGGACGCGTTGATTCCCCGCCAACATCGACCACCGTGGCACCGCCGGCAAGCAACTGATCGACGCGCCGCAATGCGTCTTCGACCGTCAACACCTTGCCGCCGTCGGAGAACGAGTCTGGAGTGATGTTAAGTATACCGACGATCACGGGATGTGTGACCGCGATGACCCCACGACAATGTCGCCACTCCGGTTCACGCTCCGCTGGCAGCGCCAGGCCAACGGCGGTCGCCAGCGCCTGCACCACCTCGGGTTGAACCCACGGTCGTGCAAACGCGCCACAGCGCGCTCGCCCGCCGATCAACAGGAGCCAGCCCTCGCCCGTGACCAGTTCGAGTCCGAGCCGCGCGGCAAGGGGAACCATCGCTTCGACGGCCGCAGCATCAATATCGGTGACGTGAAACGCCGCCCGATCGAGTCCACCGGCGGTGAGGGACGCGAGATCGCCCTCCCATCCGTGGGACAGGAGGGCGTCCCGGACCGCTGAAGCGCGGCCCGAAAGCGGTGTGACGATCACGCGCCGGCGGGTTCCGCCGGCGGCGCTCCCAGGATTGGCGTCGGGCGAGCGACTACCGGTTCACGGCTCGCTGACATCGCAGTCGGCGGTGGCAACGGCGGCGGCGACACGCGCGGCGGCAACGGCTGGTTGTTGGCGAGCAGGTCGAGATCTTCGCGATCAATCGTCTCACGCTCCAGCAGTGCGTGCGCGATCCGCTCCAGCAGGTCACGATGATCGGTGAGCAGCTTCATCGCCGTGCTGAACGCCTCGTCGATGAAACGCTTTACTTCCTCGTCCACCAATTCGGCGGTGCGCTCAGACGTCTCGCGCCGGCTGCCGAAGTCGCGTCCGAGAAACACCTCCTGCTCCCGTTCGCCGACCGCCATCATTCCCACGACGTCACTCATTCCGTATTCCATCACCATCCGCCGCGCCAACGCGGTGGCCTGCTGGATGTCACCGCCAGCGCCAGTCGTCACGGCCCCGTGTCCGAAGATGATCTCTTCGGCCGCGCGTCCGCCATAACACATCGCCAGCCGACCAACGAGCCAGTCACGGGTGTAGTTGTGGCGATCCGTTTCCGGCAACGACGCGGTAAGGCCCAGTGCTCGGCCACGCGGAATGATCGTGACCTTGTGCACCGGATCACTGCCGACCGTCTTCATCGCGACCACGGCATGTCCTGCTTCGTGGTATGCCGTGAGCTGTTTCTCTTCATCAGTCAGGACCAGGGAACGACGCTCAACGCCGAGCATCACCTTGTCCTTCGCCTCTTCGAAGTCGGACATGTCCACGGCGTTCTTGTTGCGGCGGGCCGCCAGCAACGCGGCTTCGTTGACCAGATTGGCGAGGTCGGCGCCGGCCATTCCCGGTGTTCCCTTGGAAATGATCGCGAGATTGACGTCGGCGGCCAGCGGAATCTTGCGCGTGTGCACGCGGAGGATTCCCTCGCGACCGCGAACATCCGGCAGGTCTACGACGATCTGCCGGTCGAATCGACCCGGACGCAGCAATGCCGGATCGAGCACGTCGGGTCGGTTGGTTGCGGCAATCAGGATCACGCCGTCGTTCGACTCGAAGCCGTCCATCTCAACGAGCAACTGATTGAGCGTCTGTTCGCGTTCGTCGTGCCCACCGCCGAGTCCGGCGCCACGATGCCGACCGACGGCGTCGATCTCGTCAATGAAAATGATGCACGGTGCGTGCGACTTCCCCTGCTCGAACAGATCGCGCACCCGCGACGCACCAACGCCAACGAACATCTCGACGAAGTCTGAGCCCGACATCGAGAAGAACGGCCGTCCCGCTTCACCGGCAACGGCCTTGGCGAGCAGGGTCTTGCCGGTGCCCGGAGGTCCGACGAGCAGGGCGCCCTTCGGCAGGCGACCGCCGAGTCGGGTGAATTTCTGCGGATCCTTGAGGAACTCGATGACTTCCTGCAACTCCACCTTTGCCTCATCGGCGCCAGCGACATCGGCGAACGTGATCTTCGGGGTGTCACCAGTCAGCAGCTTCGCCTTCGACTTGCCAAACGAGAACGCGCGATTGCCACCCGCCTGCATCTGCCGGAAGATGAACCAGTACAGCGCGAGCAAGGCGACCCATGGCAACGCGGCGATCAGGATGCCGACGAGATTCTCCTTCGGTTCCTTGGCGCTGATGGCCACGCCGGCCGCCGTAAGGCGTTCCAGTTCCGGCGCCGAGTTCGCGATCGGCATGAGCGTGGTGAATTCGGCGTTGGTCTTGGTTTCCGGTGGCACCAGGATCGCGGTGCGCAGCTTGCCGCGGATGAGCTTTCCTTCGACAATCTCCACCGAGAGCACATTGCCGGCGGCGAGTTGCTTGGAATATTCGGTGTAGGCGATTTCCGCGGGCGTGTGCTGCTTCGACATGTACTGCACGCCGGCGACGAGAAGGAGTGCCACCAGCAGCCACAGCGCGAGCTGCTTGCTGTGGGCACCCAAGCCAGTGGAGGGCGGACGGGAAACATTGCGGTCAGTCATCAGATCAGATCACCGATAAACGGGAGATGGCGAAAATCTTCTGCGTGGTCCAGGCCGTATCCGACCAGGAACGCGGGCGGCGCAGGAAATCCCACCCAGCGCACTTCCGGGATGGGCACGTGCAACAGCTTCTTGTCGAGCAAGGCACAAACGGCAAGCGACGCCGGTCGACGGGTCGCGAGCAGGGACAGCATTTTCTGCATGGTACGTCCGCTGTCGATGATGTCTTCCACAATCAGCAGGTGCTTTCCTTCCAGCGGCGTCTCAGGATCGTACAGCAATCGGACGTTGCCGCTCGACACCGTACCGGCTCCGTACGAACTCGCGACCAGAAAGTCGAGATGCAACGGCCGGTTGACCTGACGAACCAGATCGCTGAGGAAGATGAAGCTCCCCTTCAACAATCCGAGCACCAGCAATTCGCCGTCGGGATACGCGGCGGTGATCTCTTCGCCCAGCTCCTGCACGCGTGCCGCGATCGTCGCTTCGTCGAACACGATGCGAAGGTCTCGGCCACCAGCACGCCGCTTCATTTCAGGCGAAAGCACACTCGACACACCAGGCCTCAGTTCCGTCGGCGGGCACCGCTGCACCTGAGCGACAGATGCCCGGCACCCACGCAATAGTTGCATCGTCACCATCCACCACCACTGGCCAGGTCTTGCGGCGACCCGGCGGCACCCGGGCTTCGCGGAGCAACACCGAAATCGCTCGTGACCCGGTTCCACCCAGTGGCCGAATCCGATCACCAGTTCGCCACGGCCGCACATGATACCGGCCCGGTACAATCTCGGTCGACCAACCTTCACGAGCCACCGCGCCGCCACGACAGGTGCTGACCCGCAGCTCGGCGCCGCCACTACGAACTGACGCGCCAGGCAGCAGATCCACCACGACACTGGACGCCTGGTCAGTCTGATACAACGTCAACCGACCGAATGCGAGTTCCGCGTCGACGCCTCCAGCCAGCGAAACGGAACCGCTCCCCATCCTGCCAGAAAGGAGCCGATCGATCGCAGCCAATCGTCGAGTGCCAAGCAGCACGCCAACCTCGCGGCCCAGGGCCGCCAAAACGGCGTGTCGAACGGCTGAACGATACTCCTTCAGCACAGGTGCAGCAACGGAAATGCCACGCTGGTTTCGCGCGACACCGAGTGCAGGAATCAGGTCGGCAACCTGGCCCCACGCGGCGCGCGCGCTCGCCGCCTGCCGGGCCGCGGCGTTGAGGCGATCCACCACGTCTGGAAGTCGCGATCGAAGTGCCGGAAGGATTTCCGCGCGAAGCCATGATCGAAGGTGGCGGGGATCGCGATTGGCTGGATCATCCCAGCCGACGATGCCCCGCCCGGCGAGATACGCCGCGAGTTCGGCGCGACGAAGCCCCAACAGCGGCCGCACCCAGCAGCCGCGCCGCGCCGCCATTGCCGCCAGACCGGCCGGACCACTGCCGCGCAACACTCGCAACAACACGGTCTCGGCCTGATCGTCGGCGTGGTGCGCCAGGACGATTGTCTCCGCATCCGCTTCCGCCGCGATGGCGCGCAGCGCCGCTCGGCGAGCCGTGCGCGCTCGCGTCTCGCTGGTACCGGGGCCGAGGCGGAGTTCGCGCAGATGAAACGGCAACGCACGTGTTTGCGCGGCCGCACGCACCTGTTCCGCGACCACCGCGCTGTCGGGGGAGATCCCGTGGTCAATGTGCGCCACATGAAGGACGAGACGGTGTCGGTCGGCCGACTGGTGCAACAGATCGAGCAACGCCAGAGAATCCGGTCCACCCGAGACGGCCAGGAGGCACGTCGCACCGGGCGCGACCAGCCGCGACAGCCGGTCCGCCACACGTTGCGCGAGCGAAACGTCTTCGCCGTTCATACTCACTGCCTGCCAGCGTCACCGTGCGGGGTGTCGTGATACGGCTCCATGTGCACCAGAACGTTCTGCACCGACGGCACCGCCTCGCGAATCGCCGTCTTGATGCAGCCGCTCAGGATATGCGCCGCGTCCAGTGACATCGCCGGGTCGGCCTGGGCGTGCAGGTCTACGAGGTATTGATTGCCAAGCTTGCGCGCCTTGAGATGTTCGATGAAGCGGACACCCGGCACACCGGATGCTGCGGCCGACACGCGATCGAGCATCTCGCGATCGGGAGCACCGTCCATCAACTCGTGCAGGGCTGGTCGCAGGATGTGCATGCCGTTGATGAAAACAATGATCGACGCGACGGCACCCGCTGCGCCGTCGCACCATTCCCACCCGGCCCCACCGATCAGCGCCACCGAGATGCCGACGAACGCCGACGCCGACGTGACAATGTCTGCGCGATGATGCCATGCGTCGGCAGCGAGTGCGCGGCTGCCAACGTCCGCAGCCACGCGCAATACGGTGCGAAACAAGGTCGCTTTCACGGCGATCACAAGCACGAGAACGACCAGCGTGAACGGCGCCGGCGAACCGTGGGGAGCAATCGCGGACTGTAACGATTCAATGAGGATGGCGAGTGCTGCGCCGCAGAGCAGCAGGCCCACGGCGGCGGTTGCGAGTGGTTCGGCCTTGCCGTGACCGTAGGGATGGTCGTAATCGGGGGAGCGTGCCGCCACCCGCAGCCCGCTCCACACCACCAGCGATCCGCCGATGTCCGCCACCGATTCCGCGGCGTCGGCCGTCAATGCGTACGAGTGTCCCACGATTCCCGCGATCCCTTTGACCAGCGCCAGGACAGCGTTGGCGCCAAGGCCGAGGCTCGCGATTCGCGTACCCCGGTTCAACGCATCCGCGCGACTACTTGCCGGCGTTGCGATTCCCTGCTCCACGCGGCAGCCATTGATCGAAGAGTTCCATGATCCGACGGTATTCATCGGTCCACGAATCCGGGCGGGTGAAGCCGTGATCCTCTACCGGATAGGGTGCGAGCCACCAGTTGGTCTTGCCGAGCTCGATCAGCCGCTGCGTTAGTCGTACGGCATCCTCGAACTCCACATTGCTGTCGACCATGCCGTGCGCCAGGAGCAGTGGCGCTTGCAATCCGTCGGCGAAGAAAATCGGCGACGACTGATGATACGCAACGCTGTCGTCCTGCGGCTGATTGAGAATCTGCGCAGTGTAACCGTGGTTGTAGTGTGCCCAGTCGGTCACCGCGCGCAACGCAGCTCCGGCACCGAAGTACTGCTGCCGGGTGAACAGCGCCATCAAGGTGAGGAATCCGCCGTACGATCCGCCGTACGTGCCGATGTGTTTGGGACCAATACCGTACTTGGCGGTGAGCCACTTGGAGGCATCGACGTAGTCCTCGAGATCGCGCCCACCCATGTGGCGATAGATCGCGGTGCGCCAGTCGCGGCCGTATCCTGCCGATCCGCGATAGTCGAGATCGAGGACGATATAACCCTTCGACGCCAGCAAGTGGTTGAACTGGTATTCGCGAAAGTACGTCGACCAGCTCTTCGTCACATTATGGAGATACCCGGCGCCGTGGATGAACAACACGGCCGCGCCATTTGATTTTGCACCGAATTGTTCAGGGCGATAGATCCGAGCTGGGACCTTGATGCCATCGCTCGCCGGAATTTCAACGATTTCGGGGTCGAGCCACTTGAACGCGCGCCATGCGGTCGTGGGTGACGTGGTTAGCCGCACCGCCGCCGCCATCGACTTCGCCGGCTGGATGTACAGCTCCGGTGGCTCGTTGCTGTATGAGAAAATGTCGGCGTAGGTAGTGCCGTCGGGTGAGATCGTCACCTGATGCGCGCCGCTCCGTGCCGTCATTCTCGTGCGGGCACTGCCATCGAGGCCCATCGTGTAGAAGTGTTGTTCATACACCGATGGCTCGCTGGTGTGCATCTCGAAGCGCGTGCGGTCCGGACTCAGCGCCGCACTCAGGACTTCCCACTTCCCCTTGGTCAGTTGCTGCTTGCCGGTGCCGTCGGCGTGTGCCGTGTAGATGTGCGCGTAACCATCGGCCTCGCTCACCCACCACATCCCCCGATTGCCAGGGAGCCAACCGCCGCACCCTTCACATGGCCCGCCGATCCACGCCGAATCGCGCAGTGCCTCCACCGTCACGAGTCTGGCGGAATCAGCATCGAGGCGAACGATCACGCGCGTCTTGTAGTTGCTCGGCTCGGCCAGAATGAGGGCTGCCGTGCCTGCGTCGTTCCAGCCGAGGGAGGTGAGTCGCGCGAAATGTCCTGTCGAGTCACCGAATACCGGCGACACGCTGGAAATCCAGTTGACGCGACTCGTGGCGAAATCGAGCACACCCATGCGCTGTCGCCCGATTGCGTCACCAACCTTGGATCGGCCCTGCTGTTCGGTTACGTACCCGGTCGCGGTGACCCAGGCGGGCACGGCAGTCGGAGTCGTCGTCGCGTTGGTCCCCACAGTGAATAGCATCTGCTTGCCGCTGGGTGACACCCAGATGGCGCGCAGCGATTCATCCGAGCCAAGCATGACCGGCCGCAAGGTGTTTGTCGCACCGACGCCAGCACCACCGAAGCCGCCGCGCCCACCACCGCGCCCGCCGCGACCACCGCCGTTAATTGAGTCGGCATACGCGCGATCACGGAGCACTTGGAAGATCTCGCGCTGGTCTCTCGCCAGCGCGGCGCGCTGCGGCGACGTCGTATCGGCCGCACCCGCCGCACCACCACGTCCTCGTGCACCCGCTGCGGCCGCGTTGCCACGGCCGGCGGCTGCAACATCTGCTGCGGTTCCCGCCGTCGCCAAACGAATGTCGGCGAGTTGTTCGACATAGCCGTCCCCGACACGAAGTGAAAAAATCCCATCGGTCACCCGATAG
>JANYCP010000211.1 GCA_025360265.1 Gemmatimonadota bacterium | reverse complement strand
CGGCGATCAACGCCCCCGGGCCTGCGAGCTGGTAGGCCAGATACGTCACGCCCATTGCGATGCACCATCCGGCCAGTACCGTGACCAGAGAGAGTGCGCCGCGGCGGTAGAGTGATGGAATCGGCGCGAGCAGAAACCACGCGCATGCCCCGATGAAGCACACGCCAAGCATCGTACCATACGCGGCGAGGTTGACGTAGAAGGCGTTGGGGTCCACCTGTTCAATGGTCTTTGCGGCCGATTCGGGGCGCGCCCGGGTGACCATGAGCATCAACACGGAAAACCAGACGACTCCGGCCGCGGCCGCGGCGCACATGGCCAGCACGGCCGTCCCGATGCGGTCTTCCTTGGGGGCGTCAAGCGGGAGCGGTGAAAATTCTGGCCTCTCGACTCGGTCGCCATGGGCGACCTCGGCCGAGGGGACCGTCTTGTCGGTTTGGTCACCCATTCGTCAACCTGAGCGAGCGTAGCGAGTCGAAGGTCACATGTCGATCGCGCGACCCATCGAGTCGAGCGCCGCCTGACCGATCGCTTCAGACAATGTGGGGTGCGCATGGATCGCGAGATCGATCTCTTCGACCGTGTATTCGTTGGTACGCGCCATCACCAGTTCGCCAATCATTTCGGATGCGTGCCCGCTCACGATGTGCGCGCCAATGATCTCGCCATACTTCTTGCCGCGAATGATCTTGACGAAGCCTTCCGTCTCATCCGTCGCACGGGCGCGTCCGTTCGCCGAGAAGGGGAACTTGCCGACGACGTATTCCATTCCTTTCGTCTTGGCCTGTTCCTCGGTGAGCCCGACGCTTGCCACTTCGGGATGGCAATACGTGACGCTCGGCACGTTGGTGTAGTCGATCCCTTTCACGGTGTGGCCCGCGATCACTTCGGCCGCGTGCTCGCCCTCACGAGTGCCCTTGTGCGCCAGCATCGGTGCGCCAGCGACGTCACCGACGGCATAGACGCCTTTCACTGTGGTCTGCAGCGTGACGGGATCCACCTGAATGAAGCCGCGGTCGGTGAGCTTCACACCGACCTTCTCGAGTCCGATGTTCTCCGTGTTCACCGCACGACCAGCGGCCATCAGCACCTTCTCCGCCGTGACCGTCTCAGTCTTGCCACCCACTTCCAGCTGCAGGGTGACTTCATTGGCCTTCACATCTGCCTTGACGACCTTGACGCCGGCGAGGACGTTGATGCCGCGCTTCTTGAAGCTCTTGGCGATCACATCCGACGATTCGACATCCTCGACCGGCAGGATGCGTGGCAACGCTTCGATCAGTGTCACCTGCGAACCGAACGACGAGAAGATGTCAGCGAACTCTGATCCGACGGCACCGGCGCCGACAATTGCCAGCGTCTTGGGCGCGTGTTCCAGGAAGAGCGCCTCGTCCGAGGTGATTACCGTGGTCTTGTTGACCGCAAGGCCGACCTGCGGGATGCCTTTGGTGCGCGAACCGGTGGCAATCACGATCGCCCGCTTGGCCGTGAGCGTATCAGGGCCCACTTGCACCGTGGTGGCTGACGCCAGCACGCCGGTGCCCTTGATGACGGTGACCTTGTTCTTCTTCATCAGGAAGTCAGCGCCCTTGGAGTTCTGGTCGGCAACCTTGCGGGAGCGCCGCATCGCGACGCCGAAGTCGAGCTTCACTTCGCCGACTTCAATACCCAGATCCTTCGCCTGCTTGCGAATGGTGTTCGCCGTCGAGGCGCTGTAAAGCAGCGCCTTCGTCGGGATGCAACCGATGTTGACGCACACGCCGCCCATCTTGTCCCGCTCAACCAAGCCGACGCTGAGGCCGAGCTGTGCGGAGCGGATGGCGCAGGGATACCCGGCAGGACCACCGCCGATGATGATGACGTCGAAGGACTGATTTGCCACGTTGCGCTCTCGGATTGTCGTTAGTCGTTAGTCATTGGTCGTGAGTCGTTAGTGCTGTCCGAGGCGTCCCTCATGACCAACGACTAACGACCAACGACTACCAGATCATCGCCAGCGGATT
>JANYCP010000180.1 GCA_025360265.1 Gemmatimonadota bacterium | reverse complement strand
GACCATGCGCGCGGAAGGCGTGCAGCTGTCGCATGTCCTTCGCGGTCCGGAGCGGATGGGGCTGTATTTCGTCGAGCCGGGTGCCGATGTCGCGAATTCGCGCGTCGTCTACGACCGCGCCGCGTCGGCGTTCGCTGTCGTTGCACCGTCGTTGGTGAACTGGCCGGCCATTTTCGCCGATGCAGACTGGTTTCACGCCACCGGGATCACGGCGGCCCTCGGCGACGGACCACTCGCGACACTCTGCGCGGGAATTGATTGCGCGCGTGCTTCGCACGTTCCGGTGTCTATTGACCTTAACTATCGGCCGGCGCTCTGGCGCGACCGTGATCCGGTGCCGCTCATCACTCCGCTGGTGCAGGGCGCCGACCTGTTGATTGGCAATCCGCATTCAGTGAAGGCCATGCTCGGAATCGATGTGGCCGACGACGCGCTCGCGACGAGCGAAGGAGCTACGGCGGTCGCGCGAGAGGTTGCGACGCACTGTGGCTGTCGAATGGTGGCACTCACGCGCCGAGAGATTCTGGGCAGCAGCGCCAATCGATGGAGCGCGACGCTCTACGATGCCGCGACTGGGAAACTCAGCGTGAGCAGGCCTTGGACGGTCACCGTGATTGACCGTATTGGCGGTGGCGATTCGTTCGCGGCGTCGCTCATCGCGATGTTGCTTCGCCATCGTGCGCCAGCCGATGCGCTGGAGTTTGCCGTGGCGGCAAGCGCCCTCAAACTTCGCGTTCCCGGCGACTTCAATCGTGTCATGACGGCGGACGTCGACAAGCTGCTTCGCGCGATGGATGCAGCCGGCGCCCGCGTTGGTGAGCTGAGGGCTTGATGCAACTCACTTTCCGCTGGTTCGGCACCAGCGACCCGGTTCCGTTGTCGCATATCCGCCAGATCCCCGGTGTCACGGGGATTGTGAGTGCGCTGTACGACATTCCGGTCGGTGATGCGTGGCCACGTTCGCAATTAGCGACCCTCAAAGCCGATGTGGAATCGGCCGGACTTGATCTGGTTGTTATCGAGAGCATTCCTGTTCACGAAAACATCAAGCTTGGCTGGCCGACTCGCGAGCGACTCATCGCGAACTACTGCGCATCAATCCGGGCGATGGGCGAAGTCGGCATCCCGGTTCTTTGCTACAACTTCATGCCGGTCTTCGACTGGATGCGCACCGACCTCGCCCACCGGCTCGACGATGGTTCCACGGCGCTGGCCTACGACGATCGTGTGCTCGTCGATCTGGACATCTCGCACGGTACGGGCGACTTGCCGGGCTGGGCGGCGGCGTACTCCGCCAATCAATTGCGGGAACTCCTGCTGGGCTATCGTGACGTGGGCCCCGAAGAACTCTGGGACAACCTTGCCTACTTCCTCGAGCGGATCGTGCCCGTTGCCGAAGAAGCCGGCGTTCGGCTGGCGATACACCCGGATGATCCACCGTGGCCGATCTTCGGGTTGCCACGCATCATCACCGACAGTGCGGCGCTTGAGCGTGTTATCTCGATGGTGGACAGTCCGGCCAATGGTGTGACGCTGTGTACCGGCTCGCTGGGCGCGTTGGCGAGCAATGACGTGGCGGCCATTGCGCAGCGCATCGGCGAGCGGGGCCGGGTGCACTTTGCCCATTGCCGAAACGTGCGCGTCACCGGGGAGCGACGTTTTCACGAGACACCGCACCCATCCGGATTCGGTGATATCGACATGTTCGCGGTACTGCGCGCGCTGCGAGATTCCGGGTTCCGGGGGCCGATGCGGTCGGATCATGGCCGGATGATCTGGGATGAGCAGGGTCGCCCCGGGTACGGGCTGCACGATCGTGCGCTGGGCGCGGCGTACCTGAACGGTCTTTGGGAAGGCCTCACCGGCGATGTGCCAACATGAACGAGCGCCGCTTTGGCTACCGCTGGACGATTTGCGCACTGCTGTTCGCCGCCACCACCCTCAACTATGTCGATCGGCAAGTCTTCGGCGTGCTCGGCCCCACGCTGCAACGAGAGCTGCACTGGACGGAATCGCAATATGGCGACGTCGTGTCGTGGTTCTCGTTGCCCTATGCCGTCGCGTTTGCATTGGCGGGACGTTGGCTTGATCGCGTTGGAGTGCGGCGTGGACTCGGCGCCGCCGTCGTTGCGTGGAGTCTCACTGCCATTGCGCATGCGTTCGCCAGAACGACCGCCGGATTTTCGATGGCACGGGCAGCGCTTGGACTGACCGAGTCGGCCAACTTTCCCGGATCGATCAAGACGATTGCTGAATGGTTTCCCCGGAACGAACGGGCGCTGGCCACCGGACTCTTCAACGCCGGGACCAACATGGGCGCTATCGTGGCGCCGATCCTGGTGCCATGGATCGCGCTGACCTGGGGATGGCGGTGGGCATTTATCGTGACCGGCTCACTGGGATTCATCTGGGTCGTGGTCTGGCTTGCTGTCTACAAGAATCCGGAGGCACACGCGAAGGTCACGACCGCCGAGCTCGCGCTGATTCGCGCGGATCGGACCGAAGGCGATATGCAGAACATTCCGTGGCTCTCATTGTTGCGGCAGCGACAGACCTGGGCGGTGGTGGTTGGCAAATTGATGGCGGATCCGGTGTGGTGGTTCTACCTCTACTGGTTCCCGAAGTTCCTTGATTCGCGTTACGGCGTGAAGCTGTCGCAGGTCATGTGGCCGCTGATTGCAGTGTATCTGGTGGCGGATATCGGATCGATTGGCGGCGGCTGGTTTTCCAGCTCGTTGATCAAGCGGGGCTTCACGGTCAACCGCGCCCGCAAAACGACCATGCTGGCGATGGCGGTCCTGATCGTGCCAACGGCGCTTGCTCCTCACGCCGCGAGCATGTGGGTGGCGGTGGCACTCGTCGCGGT
>JANYCP010000176.1 GCA_025360265.1 Gemmatimonadota bacterium | reverse complement strand
CCGATCGAACACCTCGCGATGTTGCGCGGTATTCCCGGGATGGTGACGCTGCGCCCGGCCGATTCCGCCGAGACCGTGGAAGCGTGGCGTGTCGCGATGAAGCGCAACAACGGTCCGACCACGCTGATCCTGACGCGACAGAAGCTTGCAGCGCAGGCACGCAGCGCCGACGGTGTGCACGAGACCGCGCGCGGCGCCTACATCCTGGTGGAACCGCCGACCACGCCGAAGGCGATCGTGATCGCGACCGGAAGTGAAGTGCAGGTCGCGGTGAAGGCCGCAGAGACGCTGAACGCTGCCGGCATTGCGACGCGTATCGTGTCGATGCCTTCGTGGGAATTGTTCGAGCAGCAGGATGCTGCGTGGCGGGAGCGGGTACTGCCGGCGGCAATCACCGCTCGAGTCGCGATCGAGGCGGCGTCACCGTTCGGCTGGCGCCATTGGGTTGGCGACCGCGGTACTGTGATCGGGATCGACCATTTCGGTGCATCTGCACCAGCAGAAACGTTATTCAAGGAATTCGGCCTCACGGCGGAGAATGTTGTCGCCGCAGTCCGCGCGCTCGCCTGACCGGAGAAATCATGCCCAACCCGATGCAGCAGCTCACCCGGCTCGGCCAGAGCGCCTGGTACGATTTCATCACCCGCGACCTGATGCGCTCTGGCGAACTCGCGCGCCTGATTCGCGAGGACGCGTTGCGGGGGATGACATCAAACCCGACAATCTTCGAGAAGGCGATTGGCGGCAGCAGCGACTACGACGCCGACATTCAGGCACTCGCCAAGGCGGGCAAGACGACGGAGGAGATCGTCGAGGCGATCATGATCGCCGACGTCCAGGCGGCCTGCGACCTGTTTCGCCCCGTCTATGATCAGAGCGGACACGGTGACGGCACGGTGTCGATCGAGGTGTCGCCAACACTGGCGCACGACACGCAGGGCACCATCGACGCGGCGCGGCGCCTCTGGAAGACAGTGAATCGACCGAATGTGATGATCAAGATTCCCGGGACACTCGAAGGCTTGCCGGCGATTACCCAGGCGCTATCCGATGGAATCAACATCAACATCACGCTGCTATTCAGCATCGAACGTTACAAGCAGGTAATCAACGCGTTTCGCGCGGGCCTCGAGCAGCGCGTCGTAGCCGGACAACCGGTCTCCACCCTGCACTCCGTGGCAAGCTTTTTCGTCAGCCGTGTTGACGGTCAGACCGACTCGGCGCTGCTCAAGACCGGCGACAACGGTGCTTCACTGTTGCACCAGATCGCGATTGCCAATGCACGCGTGGCATACCAGGTCTTCGGCAACTCACTGATGACGCCGCGGTGGCAGGCCCTCGCCGAGCGCGGCGCGAAGGCGCAGCGTCCACTCTGGGCATCGACCGGCACGAAGGATCCGTCGCTCTCCGACGTCTACTACATCGATGCGCTGGTCGCTCCCGACACCGTCAACACGATTCCGCCCGACACGTTTCGCGCCTATCTCGATCACGGCAAGCCAGAAGTGCGCATCACGCCGGCGAGCGAAATCACGGCCGCAAACCAGCTCGCTGCCTACGAAAAGCTTGGCGTCGCGCCGCTGGCCGAGCGGACAGCCTTCCTCGAGGCCGATGGCGTGAAGAAGTTCTCCGACAGCTGGAACTCGTTGCTCGATCGCGTGAAGCAGAAGGCGAGCGCGCTCGGAGCGTAGTCACACGAAGCCGAGGACGTCATGAAGAAGATTTCGCTCACCACCTGGATCATCATCGCGATGGTCTCGGGAGTGTTTCTCGGCTGGCTCAATCATGAGTTCTGGCCCACGACGGATCTCAAGGAAATCGTCGGCCCGTTCTCCACCATCTTCATCTCGCTCATCAAGTCGATCGTCGTGCCGCTGATCTTCGGATCGCTGGTGGTTGGCATTGCCGGTCACGGCGACGATCTCAAGCGGGTGGGCCGCTTGGCACTCCGCAGCATCATCTACTTCGAAATCGTGACGACCGTGGCACTCGCCGTCGGCCTGTTCGCCGTTAACATCGCGAAGCCCGGGGTGGGTGTCGCGCTGGCCGCTGCATCGGTGGACAAGACCATTGCCACCGTTCCGCCCACATTCGCCGCCATTCTTATCCACGCTGTGCCGACATCGTTCTTCGATGCGGCGTCCAAGAATGATGTGCTGCAAATTGTGGTGTTCGCAGCGCTGTTCGGCGCTGGGCTCAGCCGGGTGAAGGGGAAGGCAAAGGAGACGATGCTCGCCTTCTGCGAGTCTCTCTCGGATGTAATGTTCAAGTTCACCGAAATCGTGATGAAGTTCGCGCCCATTGGCATCGGCGCCGCGGTGGCGGTCACCGTGGGCCACAGCGGACTCGGTGTACTTCGTAATCTCGGCGCGTTGGTGCTGACGCTGTATGGCGCGCTGATCGTGTTTGTGCTCGTCGCACTCCTGCCGGTCGCACTGATCGCCAAGGTACCGATCAAGCTCTTCTGGAAGTACGTCAAGGAGCCGTACCTGATTGCGTTCTCGACTGCCTCCTCGGAAGCTGCGTTGCCGCTGGCCATGGAAAACGTCGAAAAGATGGGCGTGCCGAAGCGGATCGTCGCCTTCGTACTGCCGGCCGGTTACTCGTTCAATCTCGATGGCTCGACGCTGTATCTCGCGGTCGCATCGGTCTTCGTGGCGCAGGCTGCCGGAATCGACATGTCGATCGGTCGGCAACTGCAGATGATGCTGACGCTGATGTTGACATCGAAAGGAGTCGCAGCGGTACCGCGCGCATCGCTGGTCATCCTGTCGGCCACGCTCTCGTCGTTCGGCCTGCCACTCGAAGGCGTCGCGGTGATTCTTGGCGTGGACGCGCTGATGGACATGGCGCGTACGTCGATCAACCTGCTCGGCAATTGCCTGGCGAGCGTGGTGATGGCTCGGTGGGAGGGGGAGTTTGTTCCGAGAGACCCCGGACTCCCGGTTTGAGATGGGAGATAGGAGATGGGAGATAGGAGATAGGAGATAGGAGATAGGAACCAGCGGCTGTTTCTCCTATCTCCTATCTCCTATCGCCTATCTCCTATCTTCAATACATGCGCCGCGCCCTCATCCTTCTCGCGTTTTTCGCCGCACCCCTTGCGGGGCAGTCGCCGCTTGCCGCCGCCGACTCTGCACTCGCCGCCAATCAGCCGTGGCGCGCGACGTTGCTGCTCAATCCGATCCTGGCGACCCCAGCGACACGCACGCCTGACGCCATACTACTCGCCGCCCGCGCCGCCGCTGCGTGGGAAGGGTGGCCCACCGTCCGTCGACTGCTCGAGCGCGAGCCATGGCTCGACACGCAGTTCGACCGCATGGGGCGCCGTCTTCTCGCCGAAGCAGATCTCGCTGAGTTCAGGAATTCGCAGGCGATCATTGACGCCGCGGCCGCCGT
>JANYCP010000161.1 GCA_025360265.1 Gemmatimonadota bacterium | reverse complement strand
GTGAGGACGGTGCCGAGGGCGAGGAGAACGATGACGAGCCCCGCGGACGGGGATCTCAGGAACGATCGATGCACGAAGGTGAGGTCCTTGGGGTGTAAGCGCTTGCAAGACTAGGGCTTGGCGGGTAGTCTGTCAACGAGTCGTGAGTTGTAAGTCGATCGTCTTGGAGGCCGTCTTGAAACTTCCGCTTCACCAGCCCCAGCTGAAGGCCCCAACGCCGGCCAAACCTCGCGTCGTCACCTTTGGCCTTATTGTCGGCAATCGCGGCTTCTTCCCGCAGCATCTGGCCGAGCGGGGCAGGCAGGACATGCTCGCAGCACTCGCGGCCGCGGGATACAATGTCGTGGTGCTCGACGCGTCCGAGTCGCGTCATGGCGCGATCGAGTCGCGCGACGAGGCGAAAGCATGTGCTGCGCTGTTCCGGTCGCAGCGCGACGTCATCGACGGCGTCATCGTCACGTTGCCAAACTTCGGCGACGAACGCGCCGTGGCCGAGACGCTGCGCATGGCCGATCTCAACGTGCCGGTGCTGATCCACGCTACCGCCGACGTGCCCGATGCCATGACCATTCGCGATCGTCGCGACTCCTTCTGTGGCAAGATATCGGCGTGCAATGTGTTGAGTCAGTACCGCATCCCGTACACGCTCACGACGCGCCATACCGATCGTCCCGAGACACCGACCTTTCAGAAGGACCTGCGCGACTTCGCTGCGGTCTGTCGTGTTGTGCGCGGGTTACGAACCGCGCGTATCGGGGCCATCGGCGCCCGCCCGGCGGCATTCAAGACCGTGCGATACAGTGAAAAGATTCTTGAGGCGAGCGGTATCGCCGTCGAACCGATCGATCTGTCGGAGATACTCGGCCGTACCAATGGCATGGCCGACGATGCGCCAATGGCGGTGGCGAAGTTGGCAAAGATCCATGAGTACGTCACCACAGCCGGCATTCCGGCTGCCGCGCTGCTCAAGATGGCCAAGTTGGGTGCCGTGATCGATGACTGGATGATCGAGGCCGACGTCAACGTGAGTGCGGTGCAGTGCTGGACGTCGCTCGAGGAGTTTTTTGGCGTGGTGCCGTGCACCATCATGAGCATGATGAGCAACGATCTGTTGCCAAGTGCGTGCGAGGTGGACGTGTGCGGGACGCTGAGCATGTACGCGCTGACACTGGCGTCGGAGAGTCCGAGTGCACTGCTCGACTGGAACAACAACTACGGCGACAATCCCGACAAGTGCGTCTGTTTCCATTGCAGCAACCTGCCGAAACATTTCTTCGAATCGGTGAAAATGGACTACCAGGAGATCATCGCCGGAACGGTGGGAAAAGAGAACACGTTCGGTACCTGTGTCGGGAAGGTGCGCGCCAGTCCGATGAGCTTCGCGCGGTTCTCCACGGACGATCTCAGCGGCAAGATTCGTGGGTATGTTGGCGAAGGACGCTTCACCGACGATTCGCTGGAAACCTTTGGCGGCGCGGGTGTTGCTGAGATTCCGCGGTTGCAGGACTTGCTGCGGCACATCTGCAGCAATGGCTTCGAGCATCACGTGGCGGCCAACATGTCGAACGTTGCGGATGTGCTGCACGAAGCAACGACCAAGTACTTCGGGTGGGACGTGCTGAGGCATCGGTGAAGTACAAAGGGAAGTGGTACACGACGATTTGTCATCCCGAGCGCAGCGAGGGATCGCTTCGTGACGGTCCGATCCCTCACTTCGCTCGGGATGACCAATGGGCCTAGTCGCCGGCGTCGATTTCGGCACTCAGAGCGTACGCGTCTCCATTGTCGATCACCTGACCGGCGTGATCGGCTTCGCCACGTCGGCGTACCCGGTCAAGCGTGACCGCAGCGATCCGGACTTTGCCACGCAGTCGCACGACGCGCACATGAACGCACTCGAGTCCGCGATGCGCGACGCGATGGTAGACGCGGGAGTCTCGGGTCTCGACATCAAGGCATTGGCGCTCGACACCACCGGCTCCACCGTGGTTCCCGTGGGAAAGGGGCTGAAGCCGCTCGGTGACTACTATCTCTGGTGCGACCATCGCTCTGCGGCCGAAGCGGCGCGGATCACCGAAGTAGCGCACGAGATGAAGTTGCCGGCAATCCGCGCCTGCGGCGGCGTCTACTCGTCGGAGTGGGGATTCTCCAAGCTGCTGCACTGGCTGCGACACAACCCGGATCACCGCGACGAAATGGTCACGGCGATCGAACACTGCGACCTGGTGGCAGCGGTCCTCTGCGGCATCACGGACGTTGACAAACTTCCGCGCAGCATCTGCGCGATGGGCCACAAGTGGCTCTGGATGCAGGACGGCGGCCTGCCGCCAGACGATTTCCTGGTTGCGGTCGATCCACTCTTTGCCGGTGTGCGCGAGAAACTTGGTGGCCGGTATGCAACCTCAAACGTCATCGCTGGCACACTGACCGTCGAGTGGGCAGCGCGGCTCGGTCTCGCGGCTGGAATTCCGATTCCAGTTGGCGCGTTCGACGCGCACTGGGATGCGATCGGCGCCGGAATTGCCGAAGGTGACGTGGTGAATGTGGTCGGCACAGCTACCTGCGTGATGGCGATCACCAAGCAGGCAGCCGAGATTCCGGGACTTTGCGGAATCGTGCCCGGTTCAATTCATCCGGATTACATCGGGATCGAGGCGGGTCTCTCGGCCATGGGCTACCTGATCGAGTCGATAGCAACCCGAGCGAATACCACCGTTGGTGCGTTGAGCGAGCAGCTGGCCAATCATCGTGCCGGTGAAACTGGCCTGCTGCGCATCGGTTGGGACAACGGCGATCGCACCGTGCTGGTCAATCCCCTGCTCGGCGGCGTGATGCTCGGCCTCAACCTCAATCACACCGCCGCCGACGAATTGTTTGCGGCGATCGAGGGAACGGCGTTCAACACGCGCATCATCCTGGATCGCATGGCAGAGCACGGCGTGCCAATCAATCGTGTGATTCATGCCGGCGGTATTCCGCAGAAGAACAACGTGCTGAACCAGGTGTACGCCAACG
>JANYCP010000138.1 GCA_025360265.1 Gemmatimonadota bacterium | reverse complement strand
GCGCCCACCACGGCGGTGACTTCGCGCAGGATCACGCTGGCGATCTCATCCACCGGGTGCGCGCGACCGAGCAACTCGCCAATGGTGTAGAGCAAGTCGATCTCCTGGTACCGTGCCGCCACCTCGGTGGTGAGTGTGGCGATGCCGCGCACGGACTCAAGAAGCGCCTCGATGACGGTGGCAACGTGGTGTGCGACATCGTCGGACGAACCGCCGCTGACCGGTGTCACTTCAAGGAACAGCCCAGGCGAGTTGTTGAGCGCGAGCCACGCCGTCGAGTCCTGCAGCGATCCGCGCGGGGCACGCGGCGCCTCTGCCGGCGGCCCGGCCATGAGGCGCCAGGTGTTGTCGTCGAGTTCCCAGATACGCAGCGTTGCCCGTGCCATCACGGCAAGGGACACGAGCACGCCGCGGAAGAGACTTAGTGGCGGGGCAATGTCATCCAGATTGTGTTCCCTCGCTCGTTGAATGCAACAGTGTCGGAGAGATGATGAATCACGAAGAGGCCCCGCCCACGCGTCGCCTCGATCGATTCCTCATCGAGCGGCTGCGGCACAACCCGGTGATCGAAGCCGTCCCCTTCGTCCGACACGGCAATGACAAGCCGATCCGACTCCAGCGACACTTCGATGATGACACGACGCGCCGGATCGCTGTCGTTGCCGTAGAGCATGGCGTTGGCAACCGCTTCCGCGAGAACCGTACTGAGGCGAAAGCGCGTTCTCGCGGTAGGAGATGTCTCGGAGAAGCAACAGGAGCAGACCGAATCCACCACCTCGCCGACTCGGGAAAGGTCAGTGGGCAGTTCGACGCGGTAACGTTCACCTGCGTCGGTGTCGCTCGGCGGAATACGGTTGGGTGAAAGCATTGCCTGAGATCAGAACCCGGCGAGCGCCTCTGCCGGTGTCTCGAAAATTGCAAAGAGCGTGTCGAGCTTGGTGAGTTCGAAGAGCGAGCCGAGATCCTCGTTCAATCCGGCGAGGCGCAGGTCACCACCTGCCTGCCGCACCCGCTTGCTCATCGAAACCAGTGCTCCCAGCCCTGAGGAGTCGATGTAGGCAGTGGGGGTGAAGTCAATCACGAAGCGCTTCACCCCCTGCTCCATCGCGTCCTGCACGATCTGCTTCAGCTCATGACGATTCGCGACAATCAACTGGCCTTCCACCGTCACCAGCATTGCCTGGTTCGGGGCCTGCGAGGTCTTGAACGGCATCAATTGCTCCTGGGTGTCAGGCGACCACGCGCGCCTGAAGCGCAACCATCGCGGCCACGTCCACAATATCGTCAACCGTTGCCCCCCGCGACAGGTCGGACAGCGGGCGGGCAAGTCCTTGCAGCAGCGGGCCGGCAGCCGTCGCGCCAGCAAGTCGCTCGACCAATTTGTAGCCGATATTCGCGGCGTCGAGCGATGGGAAGACCAGCACATTTGCCCGACCCGCCACCGGCGAGCCCGGACATTTCCGAGCAGCAACGGCTGGATCGAGCGCCGCATCCACCTGCAGTTCGCCATCGGACACGACATCCGGCGCGAGCGATCGAAAGCGGACGGCGGCCTCACGTATCCGCTCCACCTCCACGCCGGCGGCGCTGCCCGCGGTGCTGAATGAGAGGAATGCGACGACTGGGACGTCGCCCACCAATGCGCGGCGAGCGTGGGCGGCAGCTAGCGCAGAGCGCGCCAGTTGTTCGGACGTTGGCATCGGGACGGCGGCGATATCGGTACAAGTCAGCACGCGCCCACCCACGTCGAGATACATGGCTGCGCTCACGGATTCTTGATTCGATGCCAATCCGATCGCCCAGATACCCGCGCGAATGACATCGGCCGTTGTGCTCACCGCGCCGGCTACACATCCGTCCGCTTCGCCGAGCGCCACAAGCCCGGCGGCGAATCGCAGGGGATCAGACGCGAGATCGAGCGCGTGTATGCCATCGCGCACACGTTCGGGGCGACGCACTCGCAACAGCTCGGCGACATCGTGCAACCGGTGGTGCGTTGTGATGGCAGCGGGATCAGCACCGAAGAGGATGGGGTCGGCAATGCCGAGGTCTGCGAGGATCGCGGCGGCAGCCTGGATACGCGGCTCGGCGCCTTCGGGAAAAACAATCCGCGCGCGCACCCCAAGGGCCCGGCTGCGCAGCGCGGTACGGTACGTCATGTCCCGAAACGGGCCTTGAGCGCGTCAGCCACGCTGGCACTCACCAGTCCATCGAGCGGACCACCATATCGAGCGACTTCGCGGACCAAGGACGAAGAGAGGTAGGTGAGATCAACCGCCGGCACGAGGAAGACCGTTTCCAGTTTGTCGTTGAGCTTGCGGTTCATCAACGCCATCTGGAACTCGTACTCAAAATCGCTCACGGCGCGCAAGCCGCGGACCACCATGATTGCTTCACGATCACGCGCGAAATCCGCCAGCAATCCGGAGAACGAGGCCAGCTCGATTCGGGGATCGTTGGCCGTGGCGATCTTGAGCAACCGGAGTCGCTCGTCGACCGAGAAGAGCGGTTCCTTATTCGGGTTGATCG
>JANYCP010000102.1 GCA_025360265.1 Gemmatimonadota bacterium | reverse complement strand
CAATCGTGATGCGACCGCTCATGCTTCTCCTGTTGCTCGGCTGCACGGCGCAGTCCGCTGAGTCCATTGCGCCGCCGCCCCCGCCGCCACCTGCACCGGTCCCGCTGGTACTGGCGGTGAACCCCGGAGCGCGGCGCGCGACGGCACAGCCCGGGGCCTCGGCACCGAGCGACAACGCCGCCATCACGCTGACCGGTGACAACTCCAGCCTCGCCACGTGGACGGCAACCGCTCAGCACGCGTGGATCGCGATGACCACGGGGAGTGGTACCGGCAGCGGCACCGCGTCGTGGAACCGTATCACCACTGGTTTGGCAACCGGGATTTACGTCGACTCAATTCGCTTCAACGTGACCGGCGCGATCGGGTCGCCGTCCTACGTGATTGACACGCTACAGATCACTACGGCCCCTGTGCCGCTGGTGCTCGTCGTGGGGCCGCACTCGCGCAATGTGTCGGCGATCCAGGGCGGTGCGGCGCCGGATGACAACGTGGCGATTACCCTTGCAGGCGACAATGCGGCAACCACCGCATGGAGCGCAACCAAGCGGAAGGCGTGGACGACGCTGGTTGCCCTTGGCGGCACCGGGAGCGGCACGCTGAATTGGCACCGCAGCACCGCCACACTCGCCATAGGTACGTACGTCGACACGATCACCATTACTGCCGCCGGCGCCGGCGGCTCACCGATCGCGGTGATCGACACGCTCCGGATCGTGGCTGCACCAGTGACATTGACGATTGCCGTGGCCCCATCGTCGCGCTCAGCGATTGTGACACAGGGTGGCACGGCAGCCGCAACCAGCGCCGCCGTGGTCCTGGCCGGCGACAATGCCACCACCACCGGCTGGACGGCGACGAAGAAGAAGGCGTGGACCACGCTGACGATTGCGTCGGGCACCGGCACCGGCAGCGTGGGCTGGGCCCGAAACACTGCGTCGCTTGGCGTTGGCACGTACATCGACACCATCTCGGTGACCGCGGCGGGGGCCAATGGATCGCCCGCGACGGTGATCGACACGATCGTCGTGACGCCTCCCATTGGCGGAATCGTCGCCGATCTCGGCCTGAATGGAAACTTCAACGGCAAGCAGGTCTTTCCTTCCAACAATCCGTGGAATCAGCCGGTCGATACCGCACAGAAAGACCCGAATTCCGATCTGATCCTGAACGGCATCGGTCCGTTGAAGTCGCTGCATCCCGATTTTGGATCAAACCCGCCGACCAATGATTTCGGTTACACCTATATCGTGGTACCCGATGCCACGCCGCGCGTGACGTTCACGTTCGACTATCCAGGCGAGAGTGACGTCGGGCCGTATCCGATGCCAGCGAATCCACCGATCGAAGGTGGTGGCGACGCGCATTTGTTTGTGATCACTCAGGGCGAGTGGAAACTGTACGAGTTGTACAACGTGCGGCAGGTTGGCGGCCAGTGGCAGGCCGGCTCGGGAGCAATATTCGACCTCGCCAATGGCACGCAGCGTCCGGCAGGGTGGACGTCGGCCGATGCCGCCGGGCTGCCGATGATTCCGGGGATGGTTCGCTACGAAGAAGTCTACGGACAAGGCGTCATCAATCACGCGCTGCGATTCACGGTCAACTTGTCGCAGCACGCGTACGTCTTCCCCGCTACCCATTACGCGGCGTCGTCCACCAATCCCCTTCGCCCACCGATGGGAATGCGGGTGCGATTGCGCACCGACTTCGACATCAGCGGCTACTCGGCAGGCAACCAGGTGATTCTGCGCGCACTGAAGAAGTACGGCATGATGGTGGCCGACAACGGCGGCGACTTCTTCGTCTCCGGCATCACCGATCCGCGCTGGGACAACGACGTGAACAACCTGCTCAAGGCGGTCAAAGTGGGAGACTTCGAGGTGGTGAAGATGGTGAACGTCATCACCAACTGATCAGCCCGGGGCATTGGTGCGGGTCTTGCGTTGGGACCGGGATCGGCGCTGATTGGGAGCAAGAAACCCGATGACACGCCAAGACCCCAGCCAATCCGGGACCGAATGATTCGCACGATCCTGCGCGACCTCTGGAATTCGCGTGAACTCTTCGTACAGCTGACCCAACGCGACCTCAAGCTCCGCTATCGGCAGGCGGTGATGGGTTTCGCGTGGGCGTTGTTCCTGCCAGTGCTGACCATCAGCGCCGGCTTGATCCTGCGGATCGCGTTCGCCAGCGGTGGCGGGAACATGGCGCCGAGCCTCGGCGGGATTGCGATCAAGTCATGGGCCTGGGCATTTTTCGCTGGCGCGATGAATTTCGCTACCATTTCCCTGCTATCGAATGCCTCTCTCGTCACCAAGATCTACTTCCCGCGCGAAGTGCTGCCACTCGCATCGATCGTGGCGCAGGGCGTGGATTCATTGATCGGATTGGCCACACTGCTGCTGGTCGGCTACTGGATGGGATTCCACTGGTCGCTGCAGTTGCTCTGGGTCCCGGTGCTGATAGTGCTCCTGTTGCTGCTGACCACCGGCCTCGCCTTCCTCTTCGCGTGCGCCAATCTCTTCTTCCGTGACGTCAAGTACATACTCCAGGTCCTGCTGACGTTCGGGATTTTCTTCACGCCAGTCCTCTTTGAACCAACGATGTTCAAGCAGTACGCCCGCTGGATGATGCTCAATCCGCTCTCGCCGATCCTCGAGGGGCTCCGGCTCACATTGGTGGAACACACCTCGCTCCTCCACACGATTACGTCGCCTGCCGGCTACGTCGTGTGGTCGCCATGGTACCTGCTCTACGCCGCCATCGTCGGCATCGCCGCCACGCTCATCGGCATGATCGCATTCCGGAAGAGTGCGTCCTACTTCGCGGAGTATTACTAATGGCCGGCCATGTGCTGTTCGACGGCGTCTGGAAGCGTTTTCGTCGTGGCATGTCGCACGACTCCCTGCGCGACATGATCCCCGCGATGGTGCGCCGATTGCGCCCCGGTGCAGCTGCGTCGAAGACTGAGCTGCGCGAAGATGATTTCTGGGCACTGCGCGACGTGTCGTTCGAGGTCAAGCCCGGTGAAGCGCTCGGCATTATCGGTGGCAATGGTGCCGGTAAATCGACCACACTGAAACTGCTCACCAAGGTGTTGGTTCCGACGCGCGGAACGGCGGCGATCACCGGACGCGCCGGTGCGCTCATCGAAGTGTCTGCCGGCTTTCATCCCGACCTTTCCGGGCGAGAGAATGTCTACCTGCAAGGCGCGATCATGGGCATGCCCATGCAGCTGATACGCGAGCGATTCGATGACATCGTCGAATTTTCCGGGATTTCCGGATTCATCGATACGCCGGTGAAGCGGTACAGCAGTGGCATGAATGCCCGCCTCGGATTCGCGATCGCAGCCCATCTCGAGCCGGAGGTGCTGATCATTGACGAGGTGCTCTCCGTCGGTGACGCCGAGTTTCAGGGGCGGGCGTTCGGGCGGATCAAGAGCCTGGTGGGAGCCGGTATCCCGGTCGTAATCGTGTCGCATCAACTCGATCGCGTCGTGGAACTCTGTACCGACTGCATCCTGCTTCGGCAGGGACAGGTGGCGCTTCACGGAACACCGAAGGACGCGGTGCACGCCTACCTACAAGGTACCGCCGGCGCCGATTCGACCGAAGGAGAAGCGACCGCCGATAGCCTCGGGATACAGATCAAGAGCCTTATCGGGCCAGAGCCGCAGTCAGTCCAATCTGGCGGGACGTTTGCTTGTCGCGTCATCGGTGAGGTGACCGCGTCAGAGGTGCCGGACCACGTCGAGATGGGCATCACGATCGTGGACGCCGCTTCAACTAGAATCATGTACGAGGTGACGTTTCGCACCCTTGATGTACACCCGGTGCGAGCTGGCGTGTTTTCAGTCGACCTGACCATTCAGGCGAACCTGGCCGCCGGACTCTACCGAATGGAGACGACGGTATGGCATGATCAGCGGCAGGTGTTTATTCAAGGCCCGAACCGGATCATTCAGGTTACCGCGACACGCGCGTTCGGCGGTACCCACCAACTCAACGCCTCCGCGACAGGTGGTGGCTAGCCTTCCAGGCTAGCCCCAGAGCAGCGATTTCGGCGACCGACCGAGGATAAACCTCGCCAGCAACCGCAGGCGCAACAGCCGATTGCGCTGGGCGTGATTGCCGAGCGAAAACGGCCAGTACAACCCGGAACGAAGTACGTGCATGATGGCGGCGCGGCGATCGCCTTGGCCCGAAAAGGAACGGGCGGCGTCCATGTGCATGTACGCCATGGCAAATCGCCGGAGCTGGATGAATTGCGGATGTTCGGAGAAAAACCGCTGCAGCACCCGATCATAGTTGTCCAGCATCCGTTGAGAGTTCCGGTTCATCTGTTCAGGGTGCATCCGGTAATGCCAACACGGCGACGTCACCTGCAGCGCCCCAAACGACACGGCCAGTCGCAACCACATGTCACGATCCTCAACGGAGGTCAGCGACTCGTCGAAGTAGCCGACGGTATCGAAGCAACTCCGGCGGACGAGAACGGTGGACGGTGCGACCGGAGGTCGCGTAAGGCAGTCGCGTGCGCCGAATCGCCGAATCCGGGGCGGCTCCGGCAGCACCTCCGGCATGTCGCCCACATACTCCGGTGACCCGACCAGGCCGATTGTGTCGTCGGCACCCACAGCGGCGAGCTGAATCTCCGTCTTGCGCGGATGCCACAAATCGTCGGCATCGAGCAGCGCGATCCATTCGCCTCGTGCGTGGCGGATGCCGGTATTACGTGCCGCTGAAAGCCCACGATTCTCCTGGTGGACATACCGGATGCGATCCATGTACGGCGCCAGGCGCCCACGGGTATCATCGGTGCTGCCGTCGTCGACCACAATGATTTCGAGGGGACAGTGCGTCTGCGCCAACGCAGTCTGCACCGCGTCCGTGACGAAGCGTCCGTAGTTGTAGGACGGTATCACCACACTGACCGTCGACTCGCTGGCGCGCATCACCGTGCTCGGCTCAGTGTCGAGCACACGTCAGTCGCCACGGAAGAAACGGATCCAGGCGTCCGCCGGGAACACCTGCCCTGTTGCAAGCGATCGTGATGCGGCCTGGTGGCTTGCCAGCAGGTCGGGGGTATGCCGGTACGCTTCGAGCGCCCGAATACATTCGTTAAGGCTCCGACAAATGCGCCCATTCACGCCGTCGTGCACCCACTCCTCCACCTGCCCAACCGGCGTTGAGACTACCGCAAGACCGGCTTGAACCGCCTCCATGACCGGAAGAGGTCCGCCCTCCATGGTTGAAGTGCAGACGTACACATTCGCGCGGCGTAACTGCGCAACCCAATCCGCAGCGGATACTGGTCCGGAATTGCCGTATCGAAATAGGCATTCGATGTCGCGTTCCCCGGCAAATCGCTGCTGAATGGCAGCTAGCCACCCGACGTTTTTTCGTCGCTTCAGGACGAGCAGGCCGCGCAGTTGACTCCAGGATCGACGCCCGTCGGCACCCATGGTGAACTGCCGCAATCGTCGGGCGCGTTGGAGCACCTCCCGTGGAGTGAACCGTTTCGGGAGTATTGTGCTGGAAATTACGACACAGCTGTGCGTCGCCGAAACTGCATTGACGGTCGTCTCGTGAACGATCTCGGTTGTCGGCCACGTCGGCGTCCGGAACACGGGCAAGCCATACGCGGCCGGAAGGATTTCGGCAAGTTCCTGCGACGTCACCGAGACACGATCAAACCGATCAAAGGACAGCGCGAGCAACGGAAATCGGCGCCAGTCCGCCCGATCCTCAAAGTGTGATATCTCGCACGGATCATGAATGGTGGTCAACAGCGTCGTGGCCCACCGATCGTAGTCAAAGTGCTCGCGCACCAGACCCGTGTACGACAGATAAAGACATTCAGTCATTTCAGGCGCGCCATGCCATTCGTCGCTCCGAACGCAGGTGACCTGCACTCCCGCCGGGGCCAATCGCGCCTGGAGCATCAGCCCAAGATTGTGGAGTGCCCAGCCCGGGCGATCATAGACGTAGGTGACGTGCAATATTCGTTCAGCCGCCATTGCCAGCGACCTCCTCGATGGACGGGCAACGGCCGTACCGAAGCGGTTCGCGCTGGCGGCGGAGAAAGGCCGGCCAGAACGCGATTTCCTGAATGAGTCGCATTTCTGGCAACGCAAGGTTCTCGTTTGTAAGCGGTCCGTGCAGTCGCGCCCGCAATCGCATTAATCGCACTTTCGCCTCCAACCAGCGTAAACGTGGAAATCTCGGGCGCCAATCGCGCAAGTGCCGCATTTCAAATGCATGCAGCTCGGCCCGCCTCGTCGCCTGCTCGGCGAGACCCTCTCGTGTGAATCGATGAGGGTCGAGGCGGTGCTCAGTGATGACGTCGTGCCGAAGCATCAGCGTGAATCCCGCGGCGACGAGTCGATATGAGTAGAGCGAATCGATCCCGTGAGAGAGGTCTTCGTCAAACCCACCCAGCGCTGCGAACACCGGCCTCGCGATTGCCATGCTGGCGCCAATAAGGATCGGCTCGCGATCCGGCTCCCAGTGGTCAGTCGAGGCAAGCCATTCTTCATGGTCCGACGTGGTCCATGGTGGCTTGACGGCCGGCGGGATGCGGACGCCGCCGCCGACCGCATCCGCCGAGCCAGTCAGGATTGGCTCGGCCAATGCGATAAGCCATTCCGCAGGCGGTCGAACGTCATCGTCGAGGAACAGCAACGCCCGACCGCGGGCTAGTCGCAGCTCAGCGTTCTGGCTTCGCGCGAGTCCAGGTTCGGCTACATGCAGGTGTCGCGCGGCGACCTTCGGCCACGAAAAATTGCGGCAGACCTTTGCCGTTGAATCCGTCGAGCCGTTATCAACGAGGTACAACTCCACGGTCCTGCCAGGCGGCAATTTTACGTCTGAAAGTGCACGCAGCGTGTCCCGTAACTGCTCCCCTCGATTCCGCGTGCCGAGGATGACTGAAATATCCGGACCGTTGTGAACGGGCGCTTGCATCGCCACCTGGACGCCGCTGACGACCTCTGCGAACTGCTGGTGTTCCCTCATGAACCACCTTGCCAGATCGCGTGCGCTTCGTGATAGACGTCAAGCGTTCGCTCAGCGCAGCGCTCCCACGAATACCTTCGGGCATGCATCGGCCCCCGGGCCTTCAGGGAAGCGTACCGGGCATCGTCATGAAGAATCTCCCGGATGCCACGGCCAATGTCCGCCACATCGAGGGGATCTACCAGGATCCCGTTGTCGCCCACGACCTCGGCCGTTGTCGCGTGCCGAGACACCACGAGCGGGCATCCACACGCCAGCGCTTCAAGCGGCGTAAATCCGAAACCCTCGCACAGCGCAACGTGGACAAGTGCCCGCGCATGCCGGTAAAGGGGCGGAAGGTCGTCGTCCGGGATATACCCCAGGTAGCGCACCCTGCCAGTCCCGTCGGCCAATGCCGCCGCAACTGCCGGGCTCTCATGCGATCTGGCGCCCGCCAGCAAGAGCGGGCAATCCCGACGTTCGCCGACCGCTTCCAGATAACCTGCAATCATGCGATCGACATTCTTGTGGACCTCGAGCGCGCCGACATACAGCAGGTATCCTCCGGCGCGCACGCCGTACCGCTCAAGCACAGCACCTGCCGGCCTCTCTAATGGCGCGAACCGAAGTGTGTCGATCCCATGATGCACCACCCGGATCTGTTCTGCTGGAAAGCCAATCTGGCTGATGAGGTCGTCTCGAACGGCGGCCGATGGAACGATGACGAGATCCGCCCAGCGCCGGTGATCGGCGATCCATCCGAGCAACGTAGCCTTCGAGATACTTGAATCGGCGGCGATGTGCAGTGGCGTGAGGTCGTGAATCGTCGAAACGGTCGTGCCGTGCTTGGGGCGGCCACGGCAGGTCATTACCGCGTGATAGACGTCCGCCGATCCCAGAACCGAGCGAAACAATCGGGTACGGAATTCGGGTCGGTATGCCACGGCCAAGATTGATTTCCACGGGACGTACCGCCCGTTCCTGGATCGCATCGCGTCGAGACGATCAAAGAGCCTTGCCGGGGCCGAGGCGCGTAAGGTTGCACGCGTATCGTTCAGCTCAGCCAGGCAAGCTTCAGGCAGGCGGTCGTAGACAGGGAGTATGACGTGCTCGTGGCCAAGAATCTTGGCGATCCCGCGCGCAAGTTCAATTCCGTAGCGCCATACCCCGCCCCGGACCTCCCAATTGCTTGCGAAATCAAGCGCAACCGTTAGCCTGTTCATCGACGAAGTGTAACCGGGCCAAGTGTGTGGCGGCCGCTGGTGACGGTGACCCGCCGACCTAAAAATGCGCACGTATCCATGCTCAACCGTCGAGCAGTTGGGCTACTCGGTCGAGTTCGTCGCGACGATTGAACAGGTGCGGACTCAACCGGATCGACCCCTCACGCAATGAGCACTGCACGCCACCTGCGGTCAATCGCGCATGCGTGGCGGCGATGTCACCTCGCGGTCGTACGCAGAGAATCCCCGATCCGTGCGCGCCGCGCGGCGACGTGATGGCCGCCCCGGACCTCTCCGCCCATTCGATGACCGGGGCATGCAGGGCACGCACGTGCTCGGCAATCGCGGGAACGCCCACATCGAGAATGAGCCCGACCGACGTGTTCATCGCAGCAAAGTCCTGCACGGCATGGGTCAGGAGCTCGAAGCGCCTGGCATCCGGCCATGGTCGCGGATCGTACGAGGTGAGTCGGGTGTAATCGTCACTTCCCATGAACGCCGCCCAGCCCACGAATGTCGGCTGCAGCGTGGTGCAAAGTTCCTTGCGCACATGGAGGAACCCTGTCCCCCACGGGCCCAGCAGCCATTTCTGCGCACCACACGCCAGCAAGTCCACCGGTGTCGCCTGGACGTCCACCGGGACTTGCCCGACACCCTGGATCGCATCGACGACGAGCCATTGTCCTGCCGCACGCGTAGCCCTCGACAGGGCGGCAAGGTCGACGGTGTATCCATTGCTGAACTGGATGAGTGACACGGTGACGGCGCGAACCCGATGATCGCGCATCCGCTCGTGCATCCTCGCTTCGTCCGGCCATCCCTCCGCCGTCGGCGGAATCCGCTCGAGCACGACTCCAGACTCACTCAGCCGCAACCACGGATAGATGTTGGCCGGAAATTCTCCGTCGAACGTGAGAACGATATCGCCTGCAACCAACGGCAGCGCCCGAGCCGCGATGTTGAGGCCCGTCGTCGTGTTGGGCATCAGCGCAATGTCGGATCGGTCGGCGTTGATCAATCGTGCGGCGAGCGAGCGAGCCCCATCGAGAATGCCGTTGAGTCGCTCCAGCGGCCAGGTGGACGGACGGGCACGATCGCGATTGCACTCCGCGAGTGCCTCGACACTGCGCGCGGGTAGCGGGCCAATGCTCGCGCTGTTGAGAAACACCGTGCCGTCGTCGAGCGCCGAAAACTCGTCGCGCCGCAGTTGATCGAAGACCGTGCTCATTGTCTCCCGGTTCTCGACAGCGGATCGAGCGCCTCGCGAAGCCCGTCGCCCATGAGGTTGAAGCCCAGCACTGCGATGCCAACCGCAAGCCCTGGCGCCACCGACACCCACGGCGCCACTCGAATCAGCACGCGACCCTCCGCAACCATCGCCCCCCAGCTCGGCGTCGGCGGTTGCGCGCCAAGACCAAGAAACGACAGCGCCGCCTCGGCCATGATCGCCCCGGCGACGCCGAGTGTCGCCGTAACTATCACGATACCGGCAACGTTGGGCAGGAGATGACGGAAAATGATCGAGAAGTCGCGGGCGCCGAGTGCGCGGGCGGCCAGCACGTATTCGCTCTGCCCGAGAACCAGTGCCTGCGAGCGCACCAGGCGAGCCACCCCGGCCCAGCCGACCACGCCGATCACCACGAAGGTCAGCGTCAGCGACGGCCGCAGCGCAGCAGCAACGGCAATGAGCAGCAGGAGACTGGGGAATGCGAGCGTGACATCGGCGAATCGCATGACGATCAGGTCGATCCCTCGTCGGTAGTACCCGGCGAGCAGGCCGAGCACGACACCGAGGCCAACCGCGACACTTTGCGAAATGACGCCGACCAGTAGCGAGATGCGCGCGCCGTAGAGCACGCGCGAGAGCACGTCACGCCCCTGCCCGTCGGCGCCGAGGAGGAAATGCCCACTCGGCGGCGCGAGGTAGCTGTTGGCGAGATCGCCGCGTCGCGGGTCGAACGGAGCAATCAACGGAGCGAGCACTGCAGCGAGAAAGATTGTTACGACCAGCACCACTCCGAGGCGGAACAACATGTCGTGACGCCACCGGCCGCGAATTGCGCTGAGGAGCGCCGACGGCGCCGACGTCGAAATGGGTGACTCGGGGAGGACGATCGGATCGGCAGACACTAGGCCGGTCGGTGCGCGACGACGAGCAGGTTCTTACCGAGAAACGCCCGCGTCACGACGTCCAGCGCACGGCTGACCGGAAAGGCGAACCGATCGTAGCTGCCCAGTGCTACGGGGTTCAGGTCACCCCGGTCGTTGCCGAGCCATCGATAGAGGAGCGAGGCGATGAAGCCCAGGCTATCGGCATACTCGGCTCGCTCGATAACAAAGCCGGCTTCCTGCAGTCTGGAGCAGAGCATCTGCCGAGTATACCGACGGAAATGCCCCACCTTCCGATCCATGCTCGAAAACAGGATATCGTAGGCGGGCACATACACCAGCAGGCGGCCTCCGGGAACAAGACGTTGGTACAGCTGGCGCATGACGCTCACGTCATCCTCGATGTGCTCGAGCACGTTGAGGGTGAAGGCCGCACGCACACTCTTCTCCGGCAACGTCGCCAGCGAAAGGTGCGTCTCAAGACCTTTCGCCTTCAGTACTTCCTGCAATGGCGGATCTGGTTCGACGCAAATGACCCGGACTCCGTTGCGCTGCAGTGTCGCGGCAAAAGTGCCGGTCCCTGCGCCGAAGTCAACCAGCGTGGCCTCTCCACGAAAATGCGCTTCAACCAGACGGACCAGGAAGCGGTTGTACTTTGGGGCGAGTTCAGCCATCCGATCGAGATTGTCGACACCGATATAGTTGTCACCGCTCATCGCGGTCCATTCCGTGCCGCGTAGTTCATTCGCCACAACAGGTAATTCTCGGCCTGGTACACGGCAATGGTGTGGAGAATGATGCCGACCGTCAGCGCGATCGTGGAAACAATCGCAAGGCTTGCCGCGAGCACGGCGAGCGGCAGGTGTGGCACGGTCCTGGTCCGGATGTAATCAAGAACCGGCACGACGCCGGCCGCGAGCGACAGCAGCGCGGAGACAATGGCGATTGACCCGAAGAATGTCAGCGGCTTGTAGTCCTTCAGGATGAACACGATGGTGCGAAGGATCCGCCAACCGTCCTGGAACGTGTTCAGTTTCGAGAGGGAGCCTTGCGGCCGCTCGCCATATTGGATCGGGGATTCGTACAGCAGGAATCGCTTGGCGCCCGCCTGCAGCGTCAATTCCGTTTCAATTTCGAATCCTGGCGACACCAGCGGCAGCGTCTTCACGAAATTGCGGGAGAAGCACCGATACCCGGACAGGACGTCGGTGACTTGAATCTTGAACACGGCGGAAATCAGGGACGAGATCATGTGGTTGCCGAAGTAATGAAATCGTCGAAACGACGCATCGCCGTGAGTGGACAGGCGCGTGCCAACGACCATGTCGCATCCCCGCTCCTTCAGAATCTCCAGAAGTCTCGGTGCCTCGACAGCCGGGTAGGTACCATCGCCATCAACCATGATGTACGCGTCAGCGTCGACGGACTCAAACATGTGCTGCACCACGAAGCCCTTGCCTTGCTTCGCCGAGCGGACGACGGTTGCACCGGCACCGCGCGCTAGTTCCGCAGTTCGATCGCTCGAGTTGTTGTCGAACACGTAGATCCTGGCGCCGGGGAGCACCCCGGCAAATTCGCGCACGACCTGCGCAATCGTCACTTCTTCATTGAAGCATGGAATCAGCACGGCAACGCCAAGGTGGGCTAACTCAGGCATGGGGCAGTATCCTCTGCTTCAGATCGTGTGTGATGTCCGTCTCACGCCTTGCAGCCGGACTGGACCGTCGACTAATTGGGTAACCATATGACCAATCCGCAGGCGGTACCCCCCGCAAGAGTCGTGCTCCCGACCCATGGAAGATGGCGCGCAAAGCTGCCCCAGTCCATCTTCGTCGTGGCGCTCGTCCTGCGCCTCGCGTTCCTCGCGGTCCAGGGCATCAATCGACCTCTCGCCGCAGGAAGCGACGAGCTTGAATACGACACGTACGCCTGGAACATGGCGCAGGGCCACGGATACCGCGGCATGAGTCCGGACGTGACGGACCAGGATCACCTGACTGCGTACCGACCGCCAGGACCCTCGCTTGTGTACGCTGCCGTGTATCTCGTCGCAGGGCATCGCATTGCGGTGGTCCGCGTCGTCAATTGTGTCCTTGCCGCACTCGGCTGCCTGCTGATCATCGTGCTCGGGCGCCTCTGCTTCGACGAGACTACGGCCCTCGCGGCGGCGGCGATATGGGCGGTCTGGCCGGTTTCAATATTCCTTTCCGGCACCTTGTTATCGGAACAGCTCGCGCTGGTGGCGCTTCTCTCGCTGGTCATTGCGGGAGTGCGGTTTGCCGAGCGACCGTCCGTGCGCCTTGCGTTGCTGGCGGGCGTGTTGCTTGGGCTCAACTTGCTGGTTCACCCGAGCCGGATCTTTCTCTTTCCGTTGCTCGCGCTCTGGGCGGTCGTTCAGTTCTGGCGTTCCTGGCGGACACTCGCGCTCGTGGCACTGGTTCCGCTCGTTGCCGCCCTGGTGCTCGCCCCGTGGATCGTTCGCAACGAAAGAGTCTTCGGCGCCTTCATCCCATTCTCCTCGTCGGGCGGTTCGGTACTCCTCCAGGGGAATAACAGGATCGTGGCGACCGACCCGGAATACCTCGGGTACAACATCTGGGATACCGAGATTCCCGAATACCGCGACGCGTTGCGGGCACCCAACAACGAACTCGAACGGGACAAGGTCGCCAAGCGATTTGCCGTCGAATGGATCTCCACGCACCGCGATCGGTGGATCCCGATGGCGATCGCCAAGCTGCGGCGCGGGTGGACACCATTCCTGCAGGAGCACACCGCGTTGCCTCAACGGCTGTCGATGTTGCTGGCGTGGGGCCCGATCCTGCTCGCCGCCTTGATCGGCTTTGTTCCGTGGCTGATCAGGTTCCTTCGACTCCGCCATCCGGGATCGCTGTTGCACGCAATGATCCTGCACATGGCGGCGCTCAACGTGGTGTTCTTCGGTCTGGCGCGCTACCGATACGTGGTCGAGCCCTACTGCATCCTGATCGCCGTCGCGACCGTCATCTGGCTATGGGGACGTTATCAACGCCCATCACTTGCGCTTGGTGACCGATGACAGTTTCAGCACGCGCTTGAAGAGTCGCTTGCCGGTGGCCGCAAACGAATTCCAGTTCTCTTCAAGATTTTCCAGGTCGAGCCGCTGATCGAGATATGAGACGCCGGGGGTGTCAACGCCAAAGATCTGGCGCCGCTCCTTCGTGGTGGCCAGTCGTTCCAGGTCGCTCGGCTGCGCGTTGGCGTAATTCTTCAGCCAGAAGTGCGAATACGCATAGATGAGTGACTTGCGTGGCCGATCGGTGTTGTTGTCAAACGCCATGTGGCGGACATGGGTGTTGAAGAGCACTGCGTCACCGGCCTTCGGAACGATTCGCACCGCGACGGGGCTACCGTCCGCCCCGTCGACTGGTGGCTTCGGGTTGACGGTGACCGGCAGGAAGTGACTCCCCGGAATGAATCCGAGACACCCTTGCTGCGGATCGAGGTCGTCGAAATAGAAGTGCACCTTGGCAAAGAAATTCGGGCTCGTGCCCAGGTTGACGCCCTGCAGCTGGGCAAGGTCGCTGTGCCACGCCGCGGTGACCGTTTTCCCCGGAAACATGATGCGGGCATGGGTGTGGTTCAGCTGGATGTCGGTGCCGATCGCCCTGAGGAGCAAGGGCCAGATCGATGGCAGGTCAGCGAGCTCGACGAAGGCGTCGTCGACGTCGAGGATGTCCGGGATGTCGTAGATCTGCGCCCGGGATCGCGTCTCGATCTGCAGGTTCTGCCACTCAGTGCGATGCTGCTCCGACGCGCCGTCAAACGCCCGCTTGACCCGGGCCACCAGATCGGCGGGAATGACGCCAGGGAGGTGGACGAATCCCTGGGTCTCGTACTGCAGCAGCTGACGATCGACGGCGTCCATGGCTCCTCCCTTACCGGGGCTGCACAAGTCTAGGCAAAAGTGTGGCACCCGCACAACAAAGGGCCTTGCCGGCGCCACAACCGATACCAGGGGAATCCGGGAAACTTCGGGTAGCGCCTCGATGTACCGGGAGGTATTTTTCTTGCGTCCCCTATCGCACTTCACCCACCGAATGGTATCGATGAAATTCCCAGTCGCCCGTTGGACGACTCTGCTGTTTTTATTGTCCGCTTGCCAAGCATCTGAGACTGGCAGTGAGATCGTTTTCGGCCCGACGAGTACCGCCAACGCCGCGGCGCCGGACTCGCTTGGCTACATCGTGACCTTCCGGAATTCGGCACCGAATCCGGACGGGCTCGCTCGCCAGCTGGTGGCGGAGCATCACGGGTCGCTGCAACACACCTACGTCAACACGATTCACGGTTTCGCCGCGCACCTCTCGGCCGAAGAAGTCGCGTCACTCCGCAATCATCCCGATGTGGCGAGCATCGAGCGTGACGGCGTGGTGCGCATCGTCGGTACGCAGACCGGCGCCACCTGGGGACTCGATCGCATCGATCAAGGGTCGTTGCCGCTGGACGGCAGCTACACCTACGGCGCGACCGGCAACGGCGTCAACGTCTACATCCTCGACACCGGCATCCGCACCACGCACACCGAGTTCGGCGGCAGGGCATCGGGCGTATTCACGGCAATTGCCGACGGCAACGGCACCAACGACTGCAACGGGCACGGCACTCACGTGTCGGGGACGGTGGGCGGCGCAACGTACGGCGTGGCGAAACAGGTAAAGCTCTACGCGGTACGGGTCCTTGACTGCAGCGGTTCGGGATTCAATTCCGGCGTGATCGCCGGTATCGACTGGGTGACCGCCAACGCCGTCAAGCCCGCCGTGGCCAATATGAGCCTGGGCGGCGCCGTCTCGTCGGCGCTTGACCAGGCCGTGCAGAGTTCGATTGCTGCGGGAGTCACATACGCGATTGCCGCGGGCAACAGCAACGCTGATGCGTGTAACCAGTCGCCGGCGCGCGCGCCGAACGCCATCACGGTGGGGTCGACCGGATCGTCGGATGTCCGCTCGAGCTTCTCCAACTATGGCACGTGTGTTGACATCTTCGCGCCGGGTGAGTCCATCACGTCGAGCTTCAACACCAGCGATGTGGCTACCGCCATCTATAGCGGCACGTCGATGGCCTCACCGCACGTCGCTGGCGTGGCGGCGCTCTACCTGGAGACCTCACCCAACGCCACGCCAGCGGCGGTGGCCGCCGCGTTGACGTCCAACGCATCTACCGGCAAGGTCGGCAGCGCGGGGACCGGTTCGCCCAATCTTCTGCTCTACTCGGGATTCATTGGGACCGCCCCGGTCAACAATCCGCCGGTGGCGAGCTTTACGTGGAGTTGCCCGGGAGTGGTGTGCACATTCGACGCAACGTCATCGAGTGACGACGGACAGATCGTGTCGTACGCCTGGGACCTCAATCGCTCCCCTGGGCCTACCGGCACTGGCTCGATCATCACGGTCACCTATCCTCAC
>JANYCP010000023.1 GCA_025360265.1 Gemmatimonadota bacterium | reverse complement strand
CGACTTTCGCCAGCGCATGGTGCCCCCCACTGGAGTTGTGACATGATCGAAGTGATTCTCCGCGAAGACGTGCCCTCCCTCGGCAAGGCTGGCCAGATGGTGCGGGTCAAGCCGGGATATGCCCGCAATTTTCTGTTGCCGCGCGGGCTCGCGTTCGAGGCGACCGATGGCAACCGCAAGCGGATTGACGCCGAGGGCAAGGCAAGAGACGCCAAGGCCACGGCCGATCGCGCCGAGGCACAGGCGCTGGCCGACAGGCTCGCCGCCCTCACGCTCAATTTCTCGACCAAGGCCGGTGAAGACGGCAAGCTCTTCGGTTCGATCACGTCGAGCGACATCGCTCACGAGTTGGCCGCGAAAGGGTTCGCCATCGACAAGCGGAAGATCGAGCTGGAACATCCGTTGAAGCACCTCGGTTTCCATTCCGTGCCGGTGCGTCTGACCCATGACGTCCACGCCGAGGTCAAGCTGAACGTGACGGCCCAGGCGTGATGCGGCTGGTACGACAGATGTCAGGATCGGGCTTCGTCGCGCGTTTTACTCCTGTGGGCACGGTATCTTGAGACGTGCCGCCGTGCAGGCGCAACGGCGACCCCGGATGCCCGCGGCGGTCCGGTGCGCGGTGGACGCCATCGAAGACCGCAAGGGCGTCCGGCTCATCGTGCTCGACCTGCGTGGATTGAGTGATGCCGCCGACTATTTCGTGATTGCGTCCGGCACCTCTGATGCACATGTCCGGGGCCTCGCCGACGGCGTGGTGAAGGCGATGGACGCGGCCGGCCAGCCAGCGCACCACGTGGAAGGGGTCCAGGCCGGCCGGTGGGTGTTGCTCGATTTTGTGGACCTGATGGTCCACCTGTTCCACCCGGAGACGAGAGCGTTCTATCAGTTGGAGCGTCTGTGGCAGGACGCGCCAACGCTTCTCTCCGAACCGTAAGAGTCCCCTCGCGGGACGAGAGGTTCCCATCATGCGTCGTTTTGCGTGGTTGCTCATCGCTGCTGCGCCCGTCGTGCCGACAACGCTCGGTGCGCAGTACTTCGGCCAGAACAAGGTGCAGTACTCGCAGTTCCATTTCAAAGTGCTGCAGACCGAGCACTTCGACCTCTATTACTACGACATCGAGCGCCCCGCCGCTGTTGACGTCGCGCGCATGGCGGAACGTTCGTACGTCGAACTTTCCACCATCCTGCGACACACCTTCCGCGAACGCAAGCCGTTGATCCTGTACGCCTCGCTTTCCGATTTCCAGCAAACCAACACGTCGGGCGAAGAGGTGCAGGAAGGCGTCGGTGGCTTCACCGATTTCCTCAAGCATCGCATCGTCATTCCGCTGACAGGTTCGTACGATGATGTGCAGCACGTCCTCCAGCACGAAATGACCCATCAGTTCCAGTACGACGTCTGGTCGGGCGGTCGCGCTGGCGCCGGTGTGCAAACCATGATCTCGGTCAATCCCCCGCTCTGGTTTGTGGAAGGCATGGCCGAATACATGTCGCTCGGTCGGCTCGACCCCAACACGGCGATGTGGCTGCGTGATGCAGCACAAGAAGGAAAGCTGCCGACGATTCAGCAGCTCGAGACCGATCCACGAATCTTCCCGTACCGATTTGGCCAGGCGATCCTCACATACATCGGCCATCGCTGGGGCGACGAAGCAATTGGGGCGATTCTCTCTGCCTCGCGCTCAGGATCACTCGAAGGCGGCTTCCGGCGCGTGATCGGCCTCGACTTCAAGCAGCTCGGCGATCAGTGGCGCGACGCCGTGCTCAAGGAATACCTGCCGCAGCTGAACACGGCTGACAAGGCAAACGTGATCTCGCAACCGGTCCTGACCAAGGAACGGAGCCAGGGCACGCTGCACCTGGCACCTGCGTTGTCCCCCGACGGATCGAAAGTCGCGTATTTCTCGGAAAAGGATTTCTACTTCGTCGACCTGTATCTCGCCGACGTGGCCACGGGCAAGGTCGATCGTCGGTTGTACAAGTCGACATACAGTTCCAATTACGAGACGTTCCGCTTCATCAATTCATCGTCGAGCTGGTCGCCAGACGGCAAGTATCTCGCGTTTGCCGGAAAGCACGGCGCGAACGACGACATCATTGTGCTCGATGTCGCGAAGAACGATGTCGTGGCGACGATCCGCCCCGGGCTGAGCGGAGTCACGACGCCAGCGTGGAGTCCTGACGGGTCGAAGATTGTATTCACCGGATACGATGGTGGCCTCTCCGATCTTTTCGTCGTCAACCGCGACGGCTCCAACCTGAAGCGGCTCACCAACGACAAGTACGCCGATCTCCATCCAGCGTGGTCGCCTGACGGCAAGACGATTGCTTTCACCACAGACCGCGGTCCGGGCACCGACTTCGCCACGCTCAAGTTTGGCAATTACCGTCTGGCGTTCTACGATCTTGCCAGCGGACGTATTGAACTGTTGAAGGGAATGGATCTCGGCAAGAATGCCGATCCGCAGTGGTCGCCCGACGGCAAGTCGCTGGCGTATATCTCCGATCGCACCGGCGTGAGCAACATCTTCCTCTACGACGTCGCCAACGGTGACTCATACCAGCTCACCGATTTCTTCACCGGCGCACAGGGGATC
>JANYCP010000004.1 GCA_025360265.1 Gemmatimonadota bacterium | reverse complement strand
AGCAAGCAGCTTTACGAAACCGATGGCCGTGTCAGCGCGGTGCAGTTCTCGGATAACGGCCGGATCATGTTCGTCACCGAGACTGCTGGCGGCACCAATGCGATCTATCTCGATGAAGCGAACAAGAGCTATCCGGTGATCGCCGCACCGGTGGCCGGTCGCGGCGGTCGTGGCACGGGTGGTGGGCGCGGCACCGGTGCCCCTCCGGCGGCTGGACGCGGCAATGGTCGCGGTGGCGCTGGCGGTGGGGCCGGCGCGCTCGTCACGCGTCCTGGCAGTCACGGGTCGCCGGTCGTGATGATCTCAGCCGACGGTCAGCACGTCTACCGCCAGGGAGGTGGCGCTGCCCCAGCTGCAGGTAACGGCGCTGCCGCTGCGCCGGGTGTACCCGCCGATACGGCTGCGAATCGCCCGACGCCGAAGCCGTGGGTGGAGCGAATCGATATCAAGACCGGCACGATCGAGCGGATCTATGAGAGCACGAGCGACCTGACTGAAACAATTTCCGCGCCGCTGGATGACGATTTCAACAAGGCGATTATCTCGCGCGAATCAGCAACGGTACCACCGCAATCGTTCATCCTTGACCTCAAGACCAAGGAAGCGAAGCAGATCACGAGCAACAAGGACTTGATGCCCGAGATCACCAACGCCATTCGCAAGACAGTGGTTGGCAAGCGGGCCGACGGCCACAGCTTCAAGATCAAGGTCACGCTCCCGCCGGACTGGAAGCCGGGTACTCGTCTGCCGGCACTCTTCTGGTTCTATCCGGCCGAATTTGCCAACCAGGACGCATACGATCGCGGTGCGGGCGCAACGCCCCCGGCGGCCAATCGCTTCCCGGTCTACGGCGCCCGCACCATGGCGTTCATCACGACCGTAGGGTACGCGCTGATCGAGCCGGATACACCGATCTTCGGCCAGAATGGCCAACCACCCAATGATCATTACGTCGACGATCTCCGCGATGATCTTTCCGCCACGATCGACGCACTCGACACGCTCGGGTACATCGATCGCCAGAAGCTGGCCATTGGTGGTCACAGCTACGGCGCGTTCAGCACCGCGAACGCCATGGTGCATACGCCGTTCTTCAAGGCCGGCATTGCCGGTGACGGCGACTACAATCGGACCCTCACGCCAACCGGCTTCCAGAATGAGCGGCGCGATCTCTGGGCCGGCCGCGAGACATATCTCAACATGTCGCCGTTCCTGTACGCCGATCATCTGAATGGTGCCTTGTTGATGTACCACTCGATGGAAGACCAGAACGTCGGTACCGCGCCGATCAACTCGATCCGCATGTACCAGGCGTTGCAGTCGCTCGGCAAGACGACCGCACTCTTCATGTATCCCTATGAGGATCATGGCCCGATCACGAAAGAGACGGATCTCGATCAGTGGGCCCGCTGGGTGATGTGGCTCGACAAGTACGTGAAGGGGACGCCGGCCAAGGCGTTGACGCCGTAATCAGGAAAGGGATGAGGCAGCTGCCCCCTCATCCCGAGCGCACTGGCCCTCATCCCGGGCGCAGCGAGGGACCTCCTCAATCGTGACGACTTGAACATCAGTCGCCGCAATCGAGGAGGTCCCTCACTGCGTTCGGGATGAAGGATTAGGTACAGCAGCGCGTCGGCCGGTGACCCACCGCCAAGGTCGCGCGCGCGACGTTTCGTGCCATGATTACCGAAGCCTTCGTCTACATCTTCGCTTCTCGCAGCCGGTGCATCTACATCGGCGTCACTCGAAACTTGCCCCGCCGCTGGAGACAGCACCGCGAGGGTTGCGGTTCGGAGTTCGTGCGGAAGTACCGGATCCGCCGACTGGTGTATGTCGAACGGATCCCTCGGCTAGTCGATGCAATCGCACGTGAAAAACAACTCAAGGGATGGCGACGCTCAAAAAAGGTGGCGCTAATCGAGTCGATGAACCCACGGTGGGATGACCTCGGCGAGCTCTGGGGTTGGCGTCCGCCAGTCGCATCGCGCGGGACCCGCCAAGCCCATCATCCCGAGCGCAGCGAGGGACCTCCCCATTTGTGATGACTTGAACTCCAGTCGCCACGATCACGGAGGTCCCTCACTGCGCTCGGGTTGAGGGTGGGCCCATCCTCGTTGCGACCTTGTCGAGCGAACTCCCCAACTGCAACGACTTGAACATCAGTCGCCACAATCGGGGAGGTCCCTCACTGCGTTCGCGATGAGGAAAGGCCAAGTCCCAGGACCCGTGACCCGTGCCCCCTCAATGTTCCATATTGCACCATCTCCATCCCTACAGAAACTGTATTACTGTTCCGATACAGTAGCACATAGGGAGGGAGACTCATGCTGGAAGACCTGGATACCAAATCCGCGGTACCGCTGTACGAGCAGATCGCCATGCGGCTCAAGGCCGCCGTGGCGACCGGCGAACTGCGGGCGGGCGATGCCCTCCCCTCGGTCCGACAGCTCGCTGGCCGGCTGCGGATCAACCCGGCCACCGTCACCCAGGCGTATCGCGCCCTGGAAGGCGAAGGCTTCGCCGAATCTCGACAGGGCGCCGGCACCTATGTGAAGAGCGTGTCGACCGACGCGCGATCGCGCGAACGGATTGCGCAGGCACGGCGGCTCGTGCGTGACATGCTCGCCGAGGCGGCGCGCTTTGGACTTTCCCGGGAACAGTTGAACGATGCCATTCGCCATGAACTCGATGGAGATTCGAAATGACCAACGCAATCGAGACCCGCAGCCTGATGTATCGCGCCAGCGGTGAATTCGCCATCGACGACGTGTCGCTCAACGTCCCCGCCGGCGCACTCTATGGCTTCCTGGGGCCCAACGGCGCCGGAAAAACCACCACGATCAAACTCCTGCTCGGGCTGCTTCGTCCGGCCGGCGGCAAGATCACCATACTCGGCCACGAGCTTCCCGGCGCACTGCCGGCGGCACTCGCACGCACCGGTGTGATCCCCGACCGGCCACATCTGCATCGCTATCTCACGGTGCAGGAGTCGATGGCGTTGCACCGCGCCTTCAATCCCGGATGGGACACCAATTGGGCGTCGGAACTGCTCGAACAATTCCGTCTGCGCGCCAATCAGAAGGTGTCGCGCCTGTCAAAGGGCGAGACCGCCAAGCTGATGGTCTTGCAGTCACTCTGCCAGAAGCCCGACCTGCTGGTGCTCGACGAACCGATGGACGGACTCGATCCGGTGGTGCGTCGCGACGTGCTTGCAGCGTTGCTCGAGTATGTGTCATCCCATGGCGCGACGGTGCTGGTGTCGAGCC
>JANYCP010000388.1 GCA_025360265.1 Gemmatimonadota bacterium | reverse complement strand
GAGGTGAATCCATTGAACCGGGAGAGAATGCTCGGACCGGTGCGAAACTCAGGGCGCGCCAGCGTCGAGACGGGAATCATCTGCCCATCATCACTGCGAACGTAGAGCCGACCAATGTCCTCCGGCGAACGCCGGAACTCGGGCGCCGCTTCAGCCTGCACTCGGTACGTACGGCCGTACAGGTTGAAGTCGTTGATGTAGAGCGTCGAGAGCATCGTCTGCAGCGTGAGAAAGAGCGAACCGAGTCTGACGTTGTGCGCCTTGACGGCATCGCGATCGACATTGAGGAAAATGCGCGGTGCGTCGATCCGGTAGGTGGTCGCACCGGCAACGACCGCCGGTTCCTTGCCAAGCGACTGCATGAACTGACTGACCTGGGTATTGAACTGCGTGACGTCCTGCCCGGCGCGCGCCTGCAAATTCAACTCGAGACCCGACGTCGTCCCCAAGCCGGGGATCTCGGGAAAGTTGAACGCAAACGCGAGGGCGTCCGGCATGCCGTACAGCGCGCCGTTCACCCGCTTCAGGATCGCATCCGCGGACTCATCTTTCCCGCGCTCGTCCCACGACTTGAGTCCAACGAAGATCACCGCGCCGTTCGGCTGATTGGCTGACGACAGGATGTCGAGACCGACCAGCGCGACGGTGGACCGGACTCCCGCGTCCGAATGAAGAATCTTTTCGACTTTTTCCACCACGGCGCGGGTCCGCTGCAACGACGCGCCACTCGGCAGTTGTGCGGCGACCACGAAGAATCCCTTGTCTTCGGTTGGCAGGAAGCCGGTCGGCACGTGACGATACAGCACCACGATGCCGCCGAGAATTGCGGTGAACGCACCAAGGAAAAGGCGCGGGCGACGGATGACCCTCGACACACCGCCGACATATCCGGTGCGAAGACGCGCGAACGACGCATTGAACCAGGTGAAGAACCGACCGTGCGCCGCATGCTCCGGCGAATCCTTGAGCAGGGCCGCGCACAGCGCGGGCGTCAGCGTCAGGGCCACGATGCCGGAGATCACGACGGCGATCACGATCGTCACCGCGAATTGGCGGAACATCGACCCGGTAATGCCGCCGAGAAATGCCACCGGGATGAATACCGCACAGAGTGACAGCACAATCGCCACCAGCGCCCCGGCCACCTGCTGCATCGCCTTGTCTGCGGCGTGGCGGGCATCGAGCCCCTCCTCGGTCATGATCCGTTCGACGTTCTCGATGACCACGATCGCGTCATCCACCACGATGCCGATGGCGAGCACCAGACCGAAGAGCGTAAGCACGTTGATGGAGAAGCCGAGCGCCAGCAATCCCAGAAATGTGCCGATAACCGAAACCGGAACCGCGAGCACCGGGATCAGGGTCGCGCGCCAACTCTGCAGGAAGAGGAACACCACGAGCGTCACCAATGCCATCGCTTCGAGCAGCGTCTTGGTCACTTCCTCAATCGACGCCGCGATGAACGGCGTGGTGTCAAACGGTACCGACCAGGTGATGCCAGTCGGGAATCCCTTCTGCAGTTCGTCGAGGCGCGCGACGAGCTCTGCCTTCACGCGCAACGCGTTGGCGCCGGGCTGCAGGTACAACAGCATGAATGTGGTGGGCTTGCCATTGAGTCGCCCTTCGAGATCCGCACTCTGACCCCCGAGCCGCACGTCGGCGATGTCGCCGAGGTGCACGACCGAGCCATCCTTGTGCGCCCGAACGATGACGCCTTTGAACTGTTCTGCGGTCTCGAGGCGGCCCTGAGCGGTGACTGGCAACGTGAACGCAGTCCCCGGCGGTGCCGGCTCCCGGCCAACGCGGCCCGCTGGCGCCGGCGCGTTCTGTTCGCGCACCGCACCAGCGACATCCTCGACCGTGAGGCCGAGCTGGGACATGCGGCCAGGATCGAGGCGCAACAACATCGCAAACACGCCACCGCCAAACACCGTGGCGTCACCAACGCCAGGGAGCCGACGGACTTCGTCGGCAACATACAGGTTGGCGTAGTTGGTCAGGTAGTTCGCGTCGAAGCGAGGATCTTCCGACGACAGTGCGGCCACCAGCAGGATGTCGGTCTGAGCCTTCGTCACCACCACGCCGTTGCGTGTCACGTCCTGCGGCAGCTGCGGTTCGGCCCGCTTGACAGCATTCTGCACGTCAACGGCCGCAAGATCCTGATCGCGGTTGATATCGAAGAACACCTGCAACGACATCACGCCATCGCTTGAGTTCGACGACTTGAAGTAGAGCAGGCCGCGCAATCCGGAAAGTTGCTGCTCGATCGGTGCCGCCACGGAACTCGCGACGTCTTCCGCGGTCGCACCGGGATACACTGCGGTGATGCGGATGCTCGGGGGCGTGATTGACGGGTAACGGTTCACCGGCAGGTACTGCAGGGCCACGAGGCCAAGCACCGTAATCACGATGGCGATGACCCCAGCCATCACCGGCCGCCGAATAAAGAAGTACTTGATGTCGCTGTTCACGGCTTGACCGGCGCGTCAACGGGCTTGGCGATGCTTCCCGGACGAACCTTCTGCAACCCGTCGGTGATCACTCGGTCGCCATTGACCAGCCCGGAGTCCACCAGCCACCGCTCACCAACCCAGAGACTCGCGTGCACGTCGCGG
>JANYCP010000375.1 GCA_025360265.1 Gemmatimonadota bacterium | reverse complement strand
GCCTTTCCCATGTCCTGCGCTTCCGGCGTGATCATCCATTCGAGGAAGGTCTTCAGTGCCTTCGCCTTTGCCGGATCCTTCGTGTCGGGGCGGACCAGGAGCCAGGTGAACGACGAGATCGGATACGATGCCGCACCCGGTGCATCAGTAATCGAGATACGAAAATCCGTGGTTGGCGGGAACTTGGCGCTTGCTGCGGCCGCCGTAGCGCTTTCCAGCGACGGATTGACGAATGCGCCGCCCTGGTTCTTCACCAGCGCATACGGCAGCTTGTTCGAGATAGCATAGATCAATTCGACGTATCCAATGGCGCCCGGGCTCTGCTTCACCTGTTGCGTCACGCCATCGTTCTTGGAACCACCCAGGCCGGTAGGCCAGTTCGGCGAATTACCGACGCCGACCTTCGACTTCCACTCCGGCGACACCTTGCTCAGGTAATCGGCGAAGATGTAACTGGTGCCCGATCCATCGGCGCGATGCACGACGATGATGTCGCTGCCGGGCATCTTGACGCCCGGATTGAGCGCGGTCACCCGTGGTGAATTCCACTTGGTGATTTTGCCGAGGTAGATGTCGGCGATCGTTGGTCCGTCAAGCTTGAGTTGCGTCGTGCCCAGCTCCGGCAAATTCCACGTCAGTACCACTGCGCCGATTACGGTCGGCACATGAAGCACCTGACCTTGTACGGCGTTCATCTGGTCCTGGTTCATCGGACCGTCAGAGGCGCCGAAGTCGACGGTGCCATTGGTGAACTGAGTGATGCCGGCGCCCGAACCCTGAGCCTGATAGTTGATCTTGACGCCAGTCTTGGCGGCATATGCGGCGAACCACTTTTCGTAGATCGGATCGGGGAATGTGGCGCCAGCGCCGTTCAGTGCCTGGGCTGCACCAGCCACCGGCACTGCCAGCGTCCACGCCAGCAGGGCCAGGCCCGTCATCAGCTTTTGTGCATTGCGCATCGTAACTCCTTAGAACGTGAACTGGGTGTGAACAAAGAACATCTTCGCTGTCTTGTCGAAGGCGTTGGAAACGGTGCCGTCGAGTGAGTTCAGGTCGACGTCCGCCAGGATGCGGAAGTTCGGTGCGACGTTGTACGAGATGCCGGCAATGATGCGAGTCTGCTTGTTGAAACCGGTCGCGTTCGTGGCCGTGGACGTCGAGTCCGTGTTCGCATCGAACATGTCGACGCGAGCCAGCAAGCCGGCCTTGGAGTTCGGGATGTTGTACACGCCGTAGAAGGAGATGACCGAGCTCTTCTGCTTGATCAGCACCGAGTTGATCGAGTCCTGGCCCATGGCGATTTGTCCCGCCAGCGTCAGCGCCTTGCTCTTGTAGGAGAGCATGCCGATGAAGCGCTGGCGTGATCCGCCGCCGGTCATTGTGCCGATCTGGGCGTAGCCGCTGAGCCGCAACCCGCTCGACTTGGTGCCGAGGTCGGACTTGGCGAGGCGCACCGAGACCCGCCCCATGATGTCCTTACCGGCATCGCCCGGCGTGTTGCTGTACCCTTCGCCATTGTAGACGCCGATCTGTGCGTTGACATCATCGAAGTGCCAGCTGCCATCAATCCCCGCGCCGAAATCCGACGACGTCATCAGCCCGTTGCGCTCCACCGGCATCGTGCCCTGCATGCGGTAATCCCACAGGCTCTCCTCCCAATCGACCCATGGCGTGTGGATCAGGCCGATCTTGTATGTCAGGCTGCTACTGTCGGGCGTCCACGCGACATACGCGTACTTGAGCCGGAAAGTGAGCTGGTTGCTCGCCGCCTTGCGCCCGTCCACGTCCGCGGTGACGCGGGTGGCGATGTTGGCCGACTTGGTCTGTACGTTGATGTACGAGCGGCTCACGTCGAAATTGTTGTTGTGCGATAGCAGGAGCGTTCCGGCGAGGCTTGAGTCTCCATTGAGCGCGTAGCCGTAGTTGACGTAGCCGACGCCGCTCACCGTTACCTGGGCATGTGCGCCCGCCGCATGGACACCAAGGCCAAGTACCACCGTGAGTGTGACTCGGCGCGCAACTGAGAGACGCATGGAACCTCCACCTGCCCGAAAGTGGCGTACGCTCGGCGAGAGGGGGCGGAGGCAGGTGACCCGCGACCATCGCCCGAACGCGGAGTAATAGCGCCAGCGGGGGTCACGGGATTGTGTTGCGATTGTCACGGGGTGGTAACGGGGGGATGGGGAATGGGGCGTGGGCGTGGGGGATGGCGCCGCTATCGTATCAACAACCGATGTGTGCCGCGTTCCTCCTCGCCAGGCGCCGGCGCACGCTGGATGTACGTGCCATCCGGCTGCATCTCCCACGCCTGACGATTGTCGTCAAGCATCAACTCGAGCACTCGGCGAATCTCGGCGCGATGCGCGGGATCATTGATCGGCACGGCCGCCTCGACGCGACGATCGAGGTTGCGCGGCATCCAGTCGGCCGACGAAATCCAGACTTGTTCCGCCTCGCCGCTGGAGAAGAGAAACGCTCGCGAGTGCTCAAGGAATCGGCCGAGTACCGAGATCACCCGGATG
>JANYCP010000369.1 GCA_025360265.1 Gemmatimonadota bacterium | reverse complement strand
ACTCACACCCGGCGATGCCAGCGCCACGTTGCCGCCGTACACACCGGCGGCCGTGTCGTCAGGCGGCACATCGCTCCCGGGCGGCACCACCACTCAATCGTTGCCAGTCTTCCTCTCGCTCGCGCTGGTGATGGGTGCGCTCTCGTTGCTCACACCGTGCGTCTTTCCGATGATCCCGATCACCGTATCGTATTTCACCCGGACGAATGACAAGGCGCGGGGATCACCGGCACGAAATGCACTGGTGTACGCGGCAGGTATCATCGCGACATTCACCGTGCTTGGCATGGCGATCGCCGTGCTGGTCGGCGCCGGCGGAATCAATCGATTCGCGGCCAATCCGTGGGTCAATCTCCTGGTCACCGGGATCTTCGTCGCGTTCGCGCTAAACCTGTTTGGCGCATACGAGATATCACTGCCCGGATCGATCCTCACGCGACTCGACGGATTCACCCGCAGTGGCACCGGCAGCGAAACTCTGGGCATCTTGGCTATGGGGCTGACCTTCACCCTCACGTCGTTCACCTGCACGACGCCGTTTGTGGGGACGTTGCTAGTGATGGCAGCGCAGGGGAGCTGGATCTGGCCGTTGGCCGGATTGCTCGTCTTCTCCACGGTGTTCGCGTTGCCGTTCTTCCTGCTGGCGCTGATGCCGAGCGCCGTGGCGAAGTTGCCGCGGTCGGGGGCATGGCTGCAGTCGGTGAAAGTCGTGATGGGATTTGTCGAGTTGGCGACCGCAATGAAGTTCCTCTCCAATGCCGACCTGGTGTTGCGGTGGGGTGTGTTCACCCGGACGGTCGTACTGGCGGTGTGGCTGGCGATCGGCGTGCTGACCGCACTCTATCTGCTCGGTATCGTCGGTCGGCCGGGCGGCACGACTGCGCGTCCGGGCCCTGCCCGGATCGGCTTTGCCGCGATCGCCCTGGCCATCACCGCCTATCTCGGCCTCGGCTTGAGCGGGCGCCGCATGGGCGAACTCGAGTCGTTCCTGCCACCGCCGGAAGGCGCGGTAGCCAGTGGCGAGACATCGGTCAACGGTGAGTTGTCGTGGATGGTGAACGATTACGAAGGCGGGTTGGCGCGAGCGCGGACGGAGCACAAGCAGGTGCTGGTCGATTTCACCGGATACACCTGCACCAATTGTCGCTGGATGGAAGCAAACATGTTTCCCCGGCCCGAAGTGGTGCGCGAGTTGTCCCGGTTTGTTCGCGTGCGACTCTACACCGACGGCCAAGGCGAGTTGTATCAGCGTCAGCAGAAGATGGAGCAGGACAAGCTCGGCACCGTGGCCCTACCGTACTACGCGATTGTCGATTCGCTGGGCAACGTGACGGCGAGATTTCTCGGGATGACGCGCAACGTGGATGAGTTCGTGCAGTTTCTCAGCGCGGGGAAGAGTGTTACGCTGCGCTAGTGCTTGCCGCCAAGCATAAGTCGATCGTAGTGCGGCTTCTCCACCACAAAATGAAACACCAGAATCGCCACTTGATCGAACAGGGCAATCGCCAGCCCCGCGGTTGATCCGAGCGCCAGCGCAACGCCATACGCGTGCAGGTACCCCACCGTGTACATCGGATTGTCCATGTAGCGATACGGCCCTGGCGGGTTGGGTGGAGCGTGTTCCTGCGGATCGAAAAAATTTCGCCAGTAGTAGGCGTCATCGCCGAGTGTCTTTGCGGCCCAGACCTTGGACCCGAGGCCGACAATGATCAGCAAGCCTGCGGCAATGAATGTCACTGCGGGCGGGATGGCGAGCTCGAGTGTGGATCGCGTCATCACGCAGACGAGCACGATGCCGAACGCGTCATTGCGCATGAGAACCGTGGCGCGCTGTCGAAAGCGTTGATAGCCGGCTTCGATGCCCGCGACGCGGGTGAATGCCTGGTCGGCATCCTCTCGGCGCAGTGCGTGGCCGACCCAGCCGACGTAGGCAAGCCGGCTCACGACCGCATAGGCGATCGCCAGCTGGGGCAACGTGATCATGATGCGAAGTTAGTCTGGGTGCCGCGGTCCGCCGTCTTCGGCGAAGAGTTCGACGGCGAGGGTAAATGTTCGCTCTTCCTTCGACGCGAGCGCGCCGACCCCCACCACCTGGCGCGCCACTTCCTCGCCCTTTTCGTTCCGGATCGTCAGCAGCACGGAATACTCCCATGCCGGGCCGCCGTCCGGATGACGGATCTTCCCTTCAATCCGGAGTGGCGAAGTACTCGGAGCCTGTACCCGCGCGGCACCCTGCTCAAAGCGCAGGTGATGCTTGCACGCCGGGCAGACGCTGGCGCTGTCAAGAATCTTGGTCCGGCAATGCGGGCAGATCCGCGTCGTGCCCGGCATGCCTTGCTTGATCGCGCTCATGACGCTGAGCCAATCTCCATCCGGAGCGGGGCCTTCTGCGCGGGCTTCTCTTCCCAGCCGAATTCGACTTGGCCGCGCATCCGCGAACCAGCAGCGACGGTCAGCGATCCTGCCTTGAGGTCGCCATTGAGTACGCCTGTGTCGAGCAGTTCGACGCGCTGAGCGGCATCAATGTTTCCTTCGAGTTCACCGGCAATGATCACGGCAGTCGCGCGGACCGCACCGTTCACCTTGGCGCCGACCTCGATCGTCAGGTGGCCCTGCACGTTGATGTCGCCCTTGAAACGGCCGGCGATCCGCACGTGACCAGCGCCATCGATCTTCCCCTCTATGGTCAGGTCCGCAGCGATCAAGGATTCCTTGGCTTCTCGTTCGGCGCTACGACGCGGCAAGTCCTGGTTCACGTTAGCCTCGACACGGGGTGGGGTTGGGGCCGGAGCTGGCGGCACGGGAACCGGGTCGCGCTTCGGTGCAGCTTTCTCGTTCCAGATCGCCATGGCGCACTACTCCTCAAACTGGGGATCAAAAAGATACCGCGATTTTGGGCGTCCGGGGCGAAACGGCTATTTCCCGGATCGACACACCCAGTCCGTAGTCTCGGCCGATCACTTTCACGACCGGACGCTCACGCTGTGCGCGCCGGTCCGGTGCTCCGGCGCCATTGGATCGCCACCTCGGCCAGCAGAAGCGGTATCGCCCAGCAGGCCCAGCCGATCGTGACGACCCGACTGCCCGGATCGAGGCTCTTCAATAGCGACGATGCCTCGATCCAGCGAAACGTCATGAAGGCGAGCGTCACCACGTAGCCCACTCTGCTGAGGTCCGACGTTGGATTGAACTGCCGAGGTAGCCATCTACGATCCTCGCGAGGTTACTTGCCTGTTTTCGGCGCAGTACGCGGCAGTGGTGTCGCTCCGCCACACACCGGTGTCGCAAGCGATGGCCCGATCGCCTTGAGTGCCGGCAGATTGTTGCGAGCCAACACGCTGTTGAGCGCCTCAAGCTCCTTGCCCTTCAGTGCCTCCCACGTCGTGACCGCGGCCTTCAGGTCCGCGCATCCGCTGAGCCACGTCTTGACCATGGTTGGTGTCGGCGCCATGTCGCCAAAATCGATTGGCCCGGCAAGGCGGTTGAGCGTGGCGATCACCGTGGCAAGCGGCGGCGTCGGCGGCGGACCGGTTGGTGCTGCACCCTGACCTCGGCCGCCACCACCACCACCAGCGCCCCGTCCACCACCGCCTCCGTTTCCGCCAGCGGCCGCAAGCATCGCCTCGTAGCGTGCTGTCGCACCCATGAGTTCGCCGGCAGGTGCTCCAGCCGCAAGCTTCGCGACCGCTGCACGCATCGCCGTTACCTGGTTGAATCCGTCAAACGCTTCCTTCGCACCATCGTAGAATTTCATTTGCAGCGTATGTTGCGCGACGAGGTCTGCAGCACTTGCCGGCGAGCGCGGATCGTTTTTCACTGTGACGGTTTGGGTGTAATGCTTGCCCTCCACCGTGAGCGTCAGGGTATATACGCCAGGCAGCGCGAGCGGTCCTTCCGGCGACCATGGCGTCTGATACGCGTTCGCTCCCATCACCGAGGCGTAGCTGTGTGAA
>JANYCP010000340.1 GCA_025360265.1 Gemmatimonadota bacterium | reverse complement strand
GGGATGGACGAGGTAGCCGGCGAGCAGTCCGCAGAGCGAGCGGGTGTCCTGGCGAGTTCCGCCGCAGCCGCCTTCGTGGGTGAGGAAGCGAATACCGTCGAGGTTGGCGAAGAGGCGCTGGCCAGTGCTACTGGCACTGATCCCAATTGGCGCGCCGATTTCTTCGCCATCCCGGTATCGTCGCGCGAGTTCGCGCACCGCGAGACGGTGTGTCTCGGGCATCCCATATCCCAGCTCCCGATCAAACGCTTCCTGCAGCGCCCGAACGTTTCTGTTCTCGCAGAACACCAACGGCAGAACCAGCCAGAGATTGCGAGTACCTACGCGCCCATCGGCGCGATGATAGCCGTCGAACGTTCGGTTGGCGAACCGGGAGGCGTCAGGCGCGTTCCACTTGCGGCTCGCCGCAGTCGCGAGATTCACCGCGGTCGCGTCGTGGCGGACGTTTTCAGTGGAGAGCGCCTCGCCGCGCCGTATCGGGCGGGTGGCACGACCTACGAGCACACCATACATCGTGAGCGGGTCGTTCACCCCAAACGCGCGCAACGCAATCTTGTGTTTGGAACGCACGGCCGTGACAAGCGTGATCTGCTCACCTGCATGGGCGATGGCATCGCCCACGGCGAAGTCCGTCAGTGCGACCAGCACATCGTCGTCGGGGTGTATTCTGAGGACCCGACGTGACATGGTGCTCGCGGAATTCAGTGAAGGTCGCGGCGGCGACGGGCCATCGCGTCGAGGAATTGGCGTTCCTCTGTACTCAGCGACGCGATCCCGGTGGCACTGATCTTGTCGAGCACGCGGTCGAGCTCGACCGCCTCCTTCATGGTGTTGTGCTCTTCTGGCGACGGTTCCGCAGCGACGACACTCGGGCGCGACGTGACCAGTGGCTGCTGACCCGCGCCGCCGACACTGCGAGTTGCGACCGGAACGCGATGGCGAATCGTGGGCAGCGGAATCGTCTCAAGCGGGCGGCCAAGCGAGCGGAGCAGGAAAAACGAGATCCCGGTGATGAGGCCGCCAAGATGCGCGTCGTGGGCGATGCCGTCGCGGAAGAGAAAGAGTCCGGCAAGGTCATACGCGGCGAGGAGCATCACCATGTAACGCGCCTTGACGGGCACCGGAATCGGGAAGACCATGAGCTGCGCATCGGGGAGCATGCGAGCATAGGCGTACACCACGCCGATGATCGCGCCGGACGCGCCAACGATTCCCTCGAATTCTCCCGGCGCCAGGCCGGCGCCAGAGCCGAGATTGAAAACGCGGAGGATCATCGCGAAAACTGCTGCGCCGACGCCGCACAACATGTAGTAGAGAAGAAACATCCGCGAACCGAAGCGCCGCTCAACGGTGGGACCGAACACGAACAGGGCGAGCGAGTTACCGGCGAGATGGAGAATTCCCGCGTGGACGAACATGTACGTGACGAACGTCCAGGGGCGTTGCAGCGCGAGCTGCGGATCAAAGGAAACGAGCCGGGAGAGGGCATCGGAGGTGAAGACCGTCTGCTGGGCCAACAGCACAATTGCGTTGATCGCGAGAATGCGACCAACCCAGGGTGTGATGCGGCGGTCCAGCGTGTCGATCATTACGTCTCCAGCGCCAACTGGCAGATGCGCTCGCACAGTGTCGGAAAATCGATCCCCATCGCGCCGGCCGACTGCGGCATCAACGATGTCGCCGTCATCCCGGGAAGGGTGTTGACCTCAAGGCAGAACAATTCGCCTTCGTCGGTCATCCGGAAATCAACCCGGGAATACCCACGCAAGTTGAGGGCCTGATGGGCCCTCAGTGCCAGCTCCTGCGCTTCCTGGGCAATCATCTCCGGAATGTTCGCCGGAAATATCTCCTCTGACATGCCCGGCGTGTACTTGCACTCATAGTCGAACAGCTCGTGGCGCGGAATGATTTCGCCCACCGCCAGGGCACGGTCACCAAGAATCCCCACGGTGAGTTCCCGTCCCGGGACGAACGCCTCGATCATCACGGCCGGATCGTAACGGCCCGCTTCAGTGATCGCAGCCGCCAGGCCGGCGGCGTCCCGCACCACCGACAACCCGACGGTGGACCCCTCCCGCGAAGGTTTCACGACCACCGGCCAGTCGAGGTCGATGTCGACCGATTCAGCCGTGACCGGCGCCATAAGCCAAGCTGCCGTAAGGATTTCCGCCACCAGAAAGAGCCTCTTGGACAGATCCTTGTCGAGCGCCAGTGCGCTGCCAACGGGCCCCGATCCAGTATAACGAACGCCTGCCAGCTCCAGCAGGTTCTGGATCGTGCCGTCCTCACCT